>NZ_JBHXLO010000013.1:0-230038 GCF_042721395.1 Lentzea sp. NPDC058450 | reverse complement strand
TGCTACCCCTCGCGGATCGGCCGGGCGCTTTTCAGCCCGGCCTTTTCCGGCCGACCAGCACCTCGCAAGGGCCCCGAAGTCAAGCCCCAATCGCAACCCCCCAGGTCTTTCGTCGAGACCCGCGCAAGCACCCTCGCAACCGCAGCCCGAACCCAGGAACGCAACCAACCCCGCTGGAACAGGAACCGGCAACGCAAACCGGCACCCCGGAAACAGCAAAACGGGCGTGCACCCCCGTTGAAAGGTGCACGCCCGTTCAGAAGCGCTAAACGCCAGCCCCAACCGGGGCTGAGATCACTTGACGGTGATCTTGGCGCCCGCAGCCTCGAGCTTCTCCTTGGCGGCGTCGGCGACGTCCTTCGCCACACCCTCGAGGATCGCCTTCGGAGCGGACTCGACCAGCTCCTTGGCCTCCTTCAGGCCCAGGCCCGAGACGACCTCGCGGACGACCTTGATTACCTGGATCTTCTTGTCGCCGGCGGACTCGAGGACGACGTTGAAGTCCGTCTGCTCCTCGGCCTCTTCGGCAGCGGCGGCCGGGCCACCGACGGCGGCGACGGCGACCGGAGCCGCGGCGGTGACCTCGAAGGTCTCTTCGAACTGCTTCACGAACTCGGACAGCTCGAGGAGGGTCATCTCCTTGAACGCGTCGAGCAGCTCTTCGGTGCTGAGCTTCGCCATGATCGGCGGTCCTTTCTAATCTCCCGCGCGAAAGCGTCGGGCGTGTCTTTGGGTGATCAGCTTTCGGCGGGAGCGTCGGCTTCGGCGGCGGGAGCCGCGGCGGCCTTCTTCTCCTGCAGGGCAGCAGCCAGGCGAGCGACCTGGGAAGCCGGGGCGTTGAACAGACCCGCGGCCTTGGCCAGGTTGCCCTTCATCGCGCCCGCGAGCTTCGCGAGCAGCACCTCACGGGTTTCGAGGTCGGCGATCGCCGTGACCTCTTCAACCGAGAGCGGGCGGCCATCCATGTAGCCGCCCTTGATGATCAGGGCCTTGTTGTCCTTCGCGAAGTCCCGGATCGCCTTGGCGGCGTCCACGGGCTCGCCCTCGACGAACGCGATGGCGGTCGGACCGGACAGAAGAGCCTCGAGGCCCTCCACGCCGGCGTCCGCAGCAGCGAGCTTGACGAGAGTGTTCTTCGCGACGGTGTACTTGGTGCCCGCGCCGAGAGCGCGACGCAGCGTGGTGAGCTGCGCCATGGAGAGGCCACGGTACTCAGTGACAACCGCTGCCGAGCTGGTGCGGAACTGGTCCGCAAGCTCAGCGACCGCCGTAACCTTCGTGGGCTTCGCCATGATCGCCTCCTCTCTGGGCTGGGTTAGACCGCCAGTCAGGAGAAGGTCCCGAAACAACAAAAACGCCCTCGCGCACAAGCAGCACGGGGCGTCACAAGAAGCAAGCCTCGTCCTCCCTGCGCGGGCCGCCCGTGTTGCAACGGGGCCTTCGTTCTCCTCGCGGAGAAAACCTGCGGTCTTCGGTAGAACCACGAAAAGACTACTCGACTGTGTCCTGCCGCTCCAAATCGGCATGATGTGACCTGTGACCGACGAGCCCGGCAAGGACCTCGCGCCCCGCCAGCCGCAGCCGCCTCAGCCGCCCGCGCAGCCGATGGACCCGGAGCAGCTGCGGCAGTTCCAGGAGTTCCAACGGTTCCAGGAGTACCAGCGCTACCAGGAGGCCACGGGCCAGGCTCCCCAGGCCCCGAAGCAGCCAGGAGGCAAGCGCTGGTGGCTCGTCGTGCTGGGCAGCCGGATCTTCTGGCGCGCCTTGTTCTTCCTGCTCGTCGTCGGCAGCGCGATGTGGGCCTACGACCGCTTCTTCGGCGTCGACGACCCCGGCGACATCGCCCAGAACAGCGGCGGCGTCACCGGTGCGGCGCAGGGGTTGTCGGCGCCGGCCGGTCTGCAGGGCACGGTCGGCATGTTCTACAAGCACGTGTCGTTCGCCGACACGACCCGCGCCTGCACGCTGATCCTGCGGGACGACACCCGGCAGAAGTTCGCGAACGCTTACGGCGCAAGCGATTGCGCCGACGCGGTCACGAAGCTGAAGGCGGAGGTGACCAGCGTCGACAAGTACCAGCAGGTGATGTTCCCCCCGGACATGCTGAAGACGCCGGTCTCCGACAAGGTCATCATCGACTCGTGCGTCCTGACGGTCGAGGGAGGGCCCCGCCTCGGCACGTTCGTCGTCGAGAAGGTCAAGAGCGGTTGGGTGATCACCGACTGGACCCCCAGCACCTGTGGTTGATTGGGGTGCATGGCAAACGCACTGGGGGTGCCCAGTCCCGACAAGATCGAGTACATGGCGGACGCCGCCGCTCTGGGCCGTGACTACAAGCACCAGATGCTCGTCTCGCTCGATCTGAGGCACGGCGACACCGTCCTCGACGTGGGCTGCGGCCCCGGCACCGACTTACCCGTGATGGCCGACGCGGTCACGACGTCCGGCCGCGTCATCGGCATCGACTGCGACCCGCGGATGGTGTCCGCGGCCAGCAGCTTCCTCGCCTTCTACCCGCAGGTGCAGGTCCGGCAGGGCGACGCGCACCAGCTGCCCGTCGACCCCGGCACCGCCGACCGCGCCCGGATGGACCGCGCGCTCCAGCACGTCGAGGACCCGGCGAAGGTCCTGAGCGAGCTCTTCACCGCGCTGAAGCCGGGCGGTCTGCTGCGCATCGCGGAACCCGACTGGGACGCCCTGCTGGTCGACGGCGACCTGGAGATGAACAGGCAGTTCAACCGGTTCGTCTGCGAGAACATGGTCCGCAACTCCACGATCGGCCGCGAACTCCCCCGCCTCGCGCGGGACGCGGGCTTCGAGGTCGAGACCGTCAGCGGCGCCACGACGGTCATCCGCGACTTCGCCAGGGCCGACTACACGCTCGCCCTGAGCCGCAACACCGAACGGGCGATCCGCGCCGGTGCGATCGAGCGCGCGGACGGCGAGCGCTGGCTCGCCGAACTGCGCGAGGGCGACTTCCTGGCGTCAGTGACGATCTTCCTGCTGGCCGCCCGCAAGCCCTTGTGACCCGAGGCCGAACGACTCGACGGCGCGGGCGAGGCTCTCCTGCCCGCGCCCCGAGTCGACCTGCCGGTCCACCAGCGCCTTGACCGCGTCGAGCCCCGCGAACGGCACGCCCTGCGCCCGCGCCGCCTTGACCAGCGTCGCGAGCCCCGACTGGTTCATCGCGAGGCTCGACTCCGCGTTGTCGTAGCGGGAAGCGTCGATCTCGGCGGCGAACGTCGTCAGCGCCGGCTGGAGGTCGGCCAGCCACGACCACAGCATCGGCGTGAGCTCGGAGACCTCGATCCCGTTCGCCCGCGCCAGCGCGGCCGCGTGCAGGAACCCGCCGAGCAGCCCGTACATCCCGGCGAGGATCGCCACGTCGTACCCGGACGCACGACCGGCGTCGGCCCCCAGGTAGGTCACCTTTCCCAGCAGCGCCAACGACTTCCGCGCGGACACCGCCTCCGATCCGCTGTAGATGATCGACGACGCGTCGGTGCCGATCGTCTGCGGCACCGCGTACACCGCGCCGTGCAGGTACTCGGCGCCCTGAGCCTCAGCCCACGAAGCCAGCTCCCGTGCGTCGTCCGGCGTGCCGGAGGTGAGGTTGACCAACGACTTCCCGCGCACGTCCACGCCGCTCAGCACCTTCTGCGCCGCGGCGGGGTCGAGCACCGCGACGACGACCAGGTCGCCGGCCGCCACCGCTTCCGCGGCACTGCCCGCGACGGTCGCCGCGAGCCCGGCCGCCTTCCCCTCGGAACGGTTCCAGACCGTCACGGAATGGCCGCCCCGCACGAACGTCTGCGCCAGCGCGCGGCCAAGATTTCCCAGTCCCAGCAAGGTGATCGCTTCAGCTGTCATGCCTCCAGCATCGCCACGCTTGATCATCTCAACCAGTGACCGGAATGACCCCTTTCACCAAATTCCTGCCATAGGCTGGCGGGCATGAGCGCTGGTTCCGTAGCCCTGATCGTGCCCGGCGATTTCGGGGTCGCGGACCTCTACGAGCTCGGCATCCCCGCCGCCGTCTTCGGCACGCCACAGCCCGACCTGGCCGACCCCTGGTACGAGTTGTGGTTGTGCGGCACCGGAAACCGCGCCCGCGACACCACGCCAGGCTTCACCCTGCACAGCACCCACACGCTCAACGACGTCGTGAACGCGGACACCGTCATCGTGTCGTGGGTGCCCGACGAGGTCTTCGAGGACAACGCACCGGTGCCACCAGATCTGGTCGAAGCGCTCCGCGAGGCACACAGGAACGGCGCGCGGATCGTGTCGGCGTGCGTGGGCGCCTACGCACTGGCCGAGGCGGGCCTGCTGGACGGCAAACGGGCCACCGCGCACTGGATGCACACCGCCCTGCTCGCCGAGCGCTACCCGGAGGTCCAGGTCGACGACTCGCAGCTCTACGTCGACGAGGGTGACGTCCTGACCAGCGCCGGCATGTCCGCGGGCCTCGACGTCTGCCTGCACCTGGTGCGCCGCGACCTGGGCGCCCACGTCGCCAACCAGCTCGCGCGCCGGATGGTCGTCCCCGGCCACCGGCCTGGTCACCTCGGCCAGTACGTCGACCTCTCGGTTCCGGCAGGGGACGAGGACGGCCTCACGCCGGTGCTCGACTGGGCCCGCGCGAGGCTCGACGAACCGCTGACCGTCGAGGTCCTGGCCAGGCAGGCCGCCATGAGCGAGCGGACGTTCTACCGCAGGCTGCAGGCCACGACGGGCACGACGCCGTTGCAGTGGCTGCTCAACGAACGCATCACCAGGGCGCAGGTGCTGCTGGAGTCGACCGACCTGCCGATGGAGAAGATCGCGGCGCTGAGCGGCATCGGCACGGCCAACAACCTGCGCCACCACTTCCTCAAGCAGGTGGGCGAGTCGCCGACCGACTACCGGAAGAACCGGCCCTGAACAGCAGAACGGCCCCCGGCGCGAAGCCGGGGGCCTTTCTCAGATCAATCGAACCTCAGAGGCTCAGGCCTCGTCGACCAGCATGTTGCGGGTGCGGTTCGGGTCGACCGGGATGCCAGGGCCCATCGTCGTGGAGACGGTGACCTTCTTGACGTACCGGCCCTTGGCCGCAGACGGCTTGGCGCGGAGGACCTCGTCCAGCGCGGCCGCGTAGTTCTCGACCAGCTTGTCGGTGTCGAACGACGCCTTGCCGATGACGAAGTGCAGGTTGGCCTGCTTGTCAACGCGGAAGTTGATCTTTCCGCCCTTGATCTCGTTGACGGCCTTGGCGACCTCGGGGGTCACGGTGCCGGTCTTGGGGTTCGGCATCAGGCCACGCGGGCCGAGGATGCGGGCGATGCGACCGACCTTCGCCATCTGGTCGGGGGTCGCGATCGCGGCGTCGAAGTCGAGCCATCCACCCTGGATGCGCTCGATCAGCTCGTCAGTGCCGACCGCGTCCGCACCGGCGGCCTCGGCCTCAGCGGCCTTGTCACCGGTTGCGAAGACGATCACGCGGGCGGTCTTGCCCGTACCGTGCGGCAGATTCACGGTGCCGCGGACCATCTGGTCGGCCTTGCGAGGGTCGACGCCGAGGCGAATCGCGACCTCGACGGTGGCGTCCATCTTGATCTTGGACGTTTCCTTGGCGAGCTTGGCGGCCTCCAGCGGCGAGTACAGCCGCTCACGGTCCACCAGCTCGGCGGCGGCCTTGTAGGCCTTGCTGCGCTTCATTTCCGACTGTCCTTTAGTTCAGAGATCAGTTCGTGGTTTGTTGAGCCGCGCTCGGCTCTCCCACGCTTTCCTGGAGGGTGCTGCGATCAGCCTTCGACCGTGATGCCCATGGAACGGGCGGTGCCGGCGATGATCTTCGCGGCCTGGTCGATGTCGTTCGCGTTCAGGTCGACCATCTTGACCTGGGCGATGCTGCGAACCTGCTCCATGGTCACCTTGGCGACCTTGACGCGGTGCGGCTCGCCGCTGCCCTTGTCGACACCAGCGGCGGCGAGGATGAGTCGCGCGGCCGGCGGGGTCTTGAGCTTGAAGTCGAACGAACGGTCTTCGTACACGGAGATCTCAACCGGCACGACCTGACCGCGCTGCGACTCGGTCGCGGCGTTGTAGGCCTTGCAGAACTCCATGATGTTGACGCCGTGCTGACCCAGCGCGGGACCAACGGGCGGCGCCGGGTTGGCGGCACCAGCCTTGATCTGCAGCTTGATGATCGCTGACAGCTTCTTCTTCTTGGGAGGCATTGTCCGTACTTCCTGTTATTGCAGTGTCCGCGCGCGGCTCTGCCAGCCGCAGCGTGGCCGATCGGTCTTCCGGTGAGGGAAAACCGCTCAGATCTTGGAGACCTGGCTGAACGACAGCTCGACCGGCGTCTCCCGGCCGAAGATCGACACCAGGACCTTCAGCTTCTGGCCGTCCGCGTTGACCTCGCTGATCGTGGCGGGCAGCGTGGCGAACGGGCCGTCCATGACCGTGACCGACTCGCCGACCTCGAAGTCGACCTCGATGGTCGGCTTCGACACGGTGGTGGAAGCGGCCTTCTTGCCCTCGGCCGGCTTCTGCTCCTGCTGCGGGAGCAGGAACTTCAGCACCTCGTCGATCGTGAGGGGCGAGGGCTTCGAGGTGGCTCCGACGAACCCGGTCACGCCCGGCGTGTTGCGGACGGCGCTCCAGGACGCGTCGGTGAGCTCCATGCGGACCAGGATGTAGCCGGGCAGCACCTTGCGCTGCACCAGCTTGCGCTGGCCGTTCTTGATCTCGGTGACCTCTTCGGTCGGCACCTCGACCTGGAAGATGTAGTCCTCCATGTCGAGCGTGTGGATACGAGTCTCGAGGTTCGCCTTGACCTTGTTCTCGTAACCGGCGTACGAGTGCACGACGTACCAGTCGCCGGGCGCGTGGCGCAGGGCCTGACGCAGCTCTTCGGCGGGGTCGGCGATCTCTTCGTCGATCGGCGTCTCGTCGATCGCGAGGACGTCGACGTCCTCTTCGGACTCGTCGCTCGCGTCGGCGTCGTCCGCGGAGTCCACAGCCTCCGACTCGACCGTCTCGTCAGCGGCGATGTCCTCGGACACCTCGTCGTCGATGAGGTCGGTCTTCTCCTGGGCGTCAACGCCGTTGTCGGAGCTCACTGTGGATCTCGCTTCCTGGTTGCAGCGGCAGCTGTCCGGCTCAGCCGAACAACTCGAAAACAGCCGCGCCGAAGCCGAGGTCGAGAGCCCACACCAGCGCAACCATGAAGACCACGAACACCAGCACGACGCCGGTGTAGGTGACCAACTGCTTGCGGGTCGGCCAGATCACCTTGCGGAGTTCGCTGACGACCTCACGGACGTAGCGGAAGCCCCGCCCGATCAGCGAGGGACGCTTTTCCTGTCCTTCACGGGTCTTGGTCGGGCGACCCTTCTTCGCGTCCTCGTCCGACTCCTCGGACTTGGCGACGCTCTTCTTCGACTCAGCGCTGCTGCCGTCCTTGCGGGCGGCTGGGCGAGAGGAGGCACGACGTTCACGTCGCGCCGCAGCGTTGGACGGCCGGACAGCGCTGTCGCGCTCCTCCGGCTGGTCCTGCTCGCGGCCCTCGCTCATGCCGTCCTCCACTCCACCCATGACGCGCTTCGACAGCAGGGGCGACAGGACTTGAACCTGCAACCTGCGGTTTTGGAGACCGCTGCTCTGCCAGTTGAGCTACACCCCTTTGAGATCCCGATCGGGATCCCCTGGCCAACGCAGGAAGTGTACGGGAGCCTGTCCCGTCCATTCCAACCAGACCGCTCAAGCACTTGCCGAGCGGCCTGTCGCACAGCCTACCCACACGCAGGCCGAGAACACGAATCAGGGTCGTGCAACTGAACCACGTTCCAGGCCCGAATCTCGCTTGAGCACCGCAAACACCACCGGACCGGGTTGTCCGGTGGTGTTCTTGATCACAAGATCAGCTCACGCGCACGCGGGCGAAAGCACCTGTCAACACCGACTTGCCGTCAAAAGCGGCGTTGATGTTGACCTTCACAGTTCCGTCCTCGAAGTCCTTGGTGACCTTCGCGGTCACCTCGACCAGCGCGCCCTCGTCGTCGTTCGGCACCACGACGGGACGGCCGAAGCGGCAGCCGTACTCGACGATCGCGCCGGGGTCGCCGATCCACTCGGCGACGATCCGCGACGCCACGGCCATCGTGAGCATGCCGTGCGCGATCACGTCCGGGAGGCCGACGTCCTTGGCCGTCTTCTCGTTCCAGTGGATGGGGTTGAAGTCCAGCGAGGCGCCCGCGTACCGCACGAGGTCGGCGCGCTTGAGGCGCACGGACAGCGCCGGCAGTTCGGTTCCCACGGCTGCGTTCGTCACGCGTCTTCTCCCCTCACGACGAGCATCGACTTGGCGGTGGCGACGAGCTCGCCGTCGACCGTGCTGATCTCCGTCCGCACGGTCACCATGTCGTTGCCCATGCGGTTCGTGATCGCGTCGATGTGCGCCACGCTGACGAGCTGGTCGCCCGCGGTGACGGGGCGGTGGTGGGCGAAGTTCTGGTCGCCGTGCACGACACGGCTGTAGTCGAGCTTCAGCTCCGGGTCGAACATGACCGTCTCGTTCGTCTTCATCGCCACGACGATCGCGAACGTCGGTGGGGCGATGACGTCCCTGTGCCCCAAGGCCTTCGCCGCGTCGGCGTCGAAGTAGGCCGGGCTGGTCGCGCCGATCGCCGCGGCGAACTCGCGGATCTTCTCGCGGCTCACGTCGTACGGCTGCGACGGCGGATAACTGCGTCCGATGAAGGCGGGGTCAAGAGGCACCGAATGAGCCTATATGCGACGAGGCCCGCCCCACGTGTGGGACGGGCCTCGTCGAAAGCCGCTACGCGCTCAGCGGGTTTCCTTGTGCGCGCGGTGCGTCTTGCAGTTCGGGCAGAACTTCTTGATCTCCAGGCGGTCCGGGTCGTTGCGCCGGTTCTTCCTGGTGATGTAGTTCCGGTGCTTGCACTCCTCGCACGCGAGGGTGATCTTCGGGCGTACGTCGGTTGCAGCCACGGTCCTTGCCTTCCTGAGAGCACGTGAGACCCCGTTGGTCCAGTCCGGGCTTACCGTCTGGCGGGGCGGACGGCGTTGCCGTCCAAGAGATCTTGCTGAGTAGCGGTGGCCGGACTTGAACCGGCGACACAGCGATTATGAGCCGCTTGCTCTACCAACTGAGCTACACCGCTTTAACACAACTACAAGCCGCAGCGCTCAGCACTGCGGCCAGTAGTGGAGCCCCTTTACGGAATCGAACCGTAGACCTTCTCCTTACCATGGAGACGCTCTGCCGACTGAGCTAAAGGGGCTTGCTCTTTCGTTCTTGCCGAGCGAGGACAACTCTACAACACGCCTCAACCAAGAACGAAATCCGGGGGGTCCCTTAGTGGACCAAGGTGAGCACCGTCTCATCGCGAGCACCCCTGACCTGCACCGTTCGGGCGCGCAGCCACGCCTCGAAGCGGTCCTCGGACAGCGGCCGGGAGATCAGGTAGCCCTGGGCCACGTCGCAGCCCATCCCGACGAGCTGGTCGCGTGCGGCGTCGTCCTCGACACCTTCGGCGACCACGACGAGACCGAGCGAGTGCCCGAGCTCCACGATCGACCGGACCACGGCCATGTCGCCGAGGTCCGTGCCCATCCCGAGCACGAACGACTTGTCGATCTTCACCTCGTCGACCGGCAGCTGGCGCAGGTACGCGAGTGACGAGTAGCCGGTGCCGAAGTCGTCGACCGCCAGCACGACGCCGATCGCGTGCAGGCGCCGCAGCACCGGCAGGGCCCGTTCGGGGTCGGCCATCACGCCGGACTCGGTGAGCTCGAACGTCAGCAGCCCGGACGGCACGTCGTGGCGTTCGAGAGCGGCCTCGACGCGGTTCGGGAAGTCCTCGTCGCCCAGCGTCCGCACGGACAGGTTGACCGCGATGGACATCCGCAGCCCGCGGTCGAGCCAGCGGCGCACCCGTTCCAGGGCGCGGTCCATCACGAAGTCCGTCAGCACGTCCACGAGCCCGGTGGCCTCGACGGCCGGCACGAACTCGTCCGGGTCGACGCGGCCGAACTCGGGATGCGTCCAGCGCACCAACGCCTCCGCGCCCACGACCTGGCGGGACGGCAGCGCGACCTTCGGCTGGTAGTGCACCGAGATCTGGCCGGTCTCGACGGCCTGGCGGAACTGCGTCACGAGCTGGAAGCGGCGCAGGAACAGGTGGCCCATCGACGGCGCGTAGGCCTTCACCGGCGTGCCCTCGGACGTCGCGCGCACGGCCACGTCGGCCCGTTGCAGCAACACGTCGGGGTCCGGGTCCTCGGTCTCGGAGTCGGCCTTCGAGGCGTAGCCGACGACCGCGGAGGCCTCGACGGTCAGCCGGTCGACCGGGTACGGCACGGACAGGCCGGCGCGCAGGCGTTCGGCGGTCTCGTGGGCGGTGGCCGCGCGTTCGTCGTCGAGGTACGCGGCGAACGCGCCCCCTTCGAGACGAGCGAGCGGCACGTCGGCGCCCAGGGCGTCGCGGAGGCGGCGGCCGGCGGCGACGACCATCCGGTTGCCCCAGGCCTGGCCCAGCGCGTCGGAGACCGTCGAGAGGATGTCGAGGTCGATGCGCAGCACCACGCCCCGCTGGGACTCGCGCAACGGCTCCGCGCACGCCTCGCGGAAGCCCGCGCGGTTCAGCAGGCCGGTCAGCGGGTCGTGGTAGGCGTCGTGGCGCAGCCTCGCGAGCAGGCGGCGGTTGTCCACGGCCGTCGCGAGGTGCGAGGCCAGGGTGCGCAGCAGCTGGATGTCGGCCTTGCCGAACCCGCGCCAGCGCGAGAGCCGGTCGTGGGCCTCGACGGCGCCGAGCAGCTGGGTCGCGCCGCGCAACGGGACGACCAGCGCCTCCTGCGCGTCGCGGCGCAGCAGGGCCTCGGTGACGTCCTCGGTCGCGTCGGCCACGCGGTAGTAGCGGACGTGCGTGCCGGGCAGCTGGAGGACCGGGTCCTCGCGCACGGCACGGGGGTCCGTCGCGTTCATCTCGTCGGGCAGCGGTTCGCCGGCGACGAGGGTGATCATGGCTTCCTGGGGGTCTGTGCGCAGGCGCAGCACGACCCTGTTGGCGTTGAGCTGCTCGCGGATGCGTTCCGCGATGAGCTGCCACTCGTCCTCTTCGACGCCGGTGGTCAGGTCGTCGTCGGGCTGGCGGGGGCCGGTGCCGTGCTGGCCCGACCTCGCGACGCGGAGGCTGACCTCGCTCAACGCCTCCAGGTCGCGCTGTTCGCGCAGCAGCCCGGAGTAGGCGAGGTAGGTGGCGACGATGCCCGCGAGCACCAGGACGATGAGGACGCCACCCCACTCGGTGGTGGTGACGATCTGGTAGCCGACGAGGCCGGCCGAGGTGTTCAGCAGCGCCACGACCAGCGTCTGGAGCACGAGACGGACGCTGTTGCCGACGCGCATCGACTTGCCCATGAGGCGCAACGCGCAGAGGCCCAGCACGCTCGCGAGCAGCGGCACGGTGATGGTGCCGACGAAGGCGCCGGCCCAGAACGGCCCGCCCTTGCCGAGCAAGTTGTTCACGGCGGTCGCGGCCGCGAAGGCCACGGAGATCTCCATGAACATGAGGCCCGCGTTGTAGACGGCGCGGTCCAGGATCCGGCGGCCGAGCAACGTGCCCACGCCCGCGACCACGTGCGCGGCGAGCACGATCTCGAACGGCGCGACCAGCAAGCCCAGGACCAGCGGAATCTCCGTGAAGGAGATCGTCCAGGCGACGCCGCTGCGGACGTCGACGTTGATCGCGAGCTGTTCCGCCAGCAGGAAGCCGACGACGAGAAGGGGGCCGATCCAGAAGAGGGAGGTCGTCTCCCTCTCCGGAAGCCATGCCGCGACCATGCCCGCGCAGACGACGCCTGCCACCAGGAGGGTGACGGCGAACGCGCTGAACGCGCGGTTGGTCGACTTGGCCGACCAGGCGGCCGAGTCCGACACGGGGGCCGACGCTCGGTCGGACATCCAGCCTCCTCGTCGGCCTGGGTGGGGGGACCTCTAGGCGTGACTGAGGGGTCCCGCACTTGGCGATCAGGACCCCTCCAGGGGCACCAATGTACCCCGCTCGGGGGACGAAATGGCAGGTCGAGCACGTTTGGTGACGTCGATTCACCCAGACGTGGTCACACCGCGAGGTGTCCCCGGAGCACTGTCACGGCCCTCCCTGAGAGCAGTACGCGATCTTGTGCCAGGGTCGCGCGCACGAGCCCGCCACGGGGTGACGCCTGCTCCGCCAGCAGGTCAGCCCGCTTCAGCCGGGGCACCCAATAGGACGCAAGGGTGCAGTGGGCCGATCCGGTGACGGGGTCCTCCGGCACGCCGACGGCCGGATAAAAACAGCGGCTGACGATGTCGGCATCGCCGTCGCCAGGGGCCGTCACGATTACTCCGCGTGACTGGAAATGTGCCAGTCCTTGGACATCAGGTCGCAGAGAACGGACCTCCGCGGCGCTCTCCAACTCGATCAGGTAGTCGAAGCGCCCACGCGCCACGGCCTTGATCGTCGCATGTGGCAGCGCTTCCGCTAGACCGATTGGCGGGTCAGTCAACTCTGGCGGGTCCGCGGGGAAGTCCATCCGCACCCATCCATCGTCATTTGCGCATGTGAGCACCCCACTACGCGTGGTGAACGCCTGGTCGCCGCCCAGCACGTGCGCGGTGGCGAGGGTGGCGTGCCCGCAGAGGTCGACCTCGGCCTCCGGCGTGAACCAGCGCAGGTGGTTGTCGGGCGTGACGAAGGCCGTCTCGGCGTGCTTCATCTCGGCGGCGACCTGCTGCATCCAGGCGTCCTCGCGCGGTTCGGTGAGGAGGACGACTCCGGCGGGGTTGCCCGCGAAGGGGCGGTCGGTGAACGCGTCCACGACGTAGATCTCCACAGAGCCGACCCTGCCATGGTCGGATGGGGCGTGGCCGAGACCTTTTCCTACCGCGAGGCCGACCCGGACTCCCTGCTCGCGACCTGGGGACCGCTGCGCCTGCACAGCCTGACCTGGTACGACGGCTGGGACCTGCCGTCGCTGCTGGACGAGTGGGAGACCCGGCTGACCGGCCTCGACGATCCCGAGACCGCGGCGATGGTGACGGTGCCGAGCCACGAGACCGAGGCCGCGCTGCCGTTGATCCACCGCGGTTTCGCGCCGTTGACCGTCATCGCCGAACGTCTTGCCGGCCGGACTGCCGTTGCGCGTCCGTCTGCCGTGGTCGTCCGTCCGGCGGTTGCTGCCGATCTGGACTTCGCGCTGGAACTCAACATGCACACCGTTCGGTACGACACGGCGTTCGGGATGGTCACCGAACGAGCCAACACCGCCGAGCACCTGCGTTCGGCGCTGGCCGAGGTGCTCGACCGCGACCACGAGGCGATGTGGCTGGCGCTGAGCGGCGACACGCCCGTCGGCATGCTTTACGTCGACATGCCGCAGGACGCGGCGTGGATGGACCGGTTCGCCTCGGCGCGACCGTTCGCCTACCTCGGTCATCTCGGCGTGCGGCCCGATGCGCGCTCCACGGGTGCCGGCAGCGCGTTGCTCGCACACGCGCACCGCGTGCTGGACGACGCCGGCGTGGCATCGACGCTGCTCCACCACGCCCTGCCGAACCCGCGCTCGACGCCGTTCTGGTACTCGAACGGCTACCGCCCGCGCTGGACGACCTGGGTTCGGCGGCCCGCGTTGCGCGCGTCGTCCGGCGTGTCGGCGCAACCCGAACGGCCTAGTGGGACATGATCTACCCGTTCACACAAGCGAAGAACCCAAACGAACCCGTACTTGTGGAACGAATCCGGCCTCTATTTCGACAAAGGGGTAAGCGGATTCGGACGCCACACCTGGGGGGTCGAGATGGAACTCAGTGCCAGAGCGAGGGCGATGCTGCGGGCGGTCGCCGCGGGTCGTGCCGAGGTGACAGGCGGTGCGGAGCCCGACCTGTACGTCGACGGACTGCCGTGCTGCGACCGGACGGCGACGCACGACCTCGTCCACGCGGGCCTGCTGCGCGCCTCGCGGCCCACGAGCTTCGGCCTGCGCGTCGGTGCTGAACTGACCGACGACGGCCGCGCGGCACTCGCCGCGTCCTGAACGGCGCGTCGATCGCCCAATGATCGAACATCTGTTCGACATGGGGTATGCTCCGCGCTGAGGCCGGCACGCAAGAGAGAGGAAGCTCTTGCGCGCCGGCTTCAACCTTGTTTCCTCAGGCGACTTTCTGCCCCGTGGCGACGTTCAGCCGGTTCCAGACGTTGATCGCGGAGATCGCGATCGTGAGCCCGGCGAGCTGCTCCTCGCTCCAGTGCTTCGCGGCCTCGGCCCACACGGCATCGCTGACGTGCACGTGCGTCATCTCCTCGGCGAGCGCGAACGCCGCCTTCTCCGCGTCGGTGTAGTACGGCACGTCCCGCCAGGCTGCGACGCACTGGACCCGCTCGTCGGTCTCGCCCGCCTTGCGCAGCAGCTTGCCGTGGTAGTCGATGCACACGCCGCAGCTGTTGACCAGGCTGACCCGGAGGTAGACCAGCTCCAGGAAGTTCTTGTCCAGCCCGGTCTTCTCCGCCGCCTCGGACAGCCCCAGCAACGCCTGCATCGCACCGGGCACCGACATCATCGGGTTGGCGATCCTCATCTTCTTCTCCCTGTCCTCGTCCTGTACCTGCTCGACCCGGCAGGCCCGGAAGATGTGACAGGTCGTTCGAAGATCTTTTACACCTGGACGCCCTGACCCAGTCCGCCGTCGACGGCGAGCTCGGAGCCGGTCGTGAACGTGGCGTCGAAACCGAGGAACAGCACGGCGTCCGCGACCTCGTCCATCGTGCCGTGGCGCTTCAACGGGGTGATGCGGTCGCCGATCTCCTTGAACTCCTGCAGGGTCTCCGGCGAGGCGCCGACCACGCCCATCGACGGGGTGTCGATGAAGCCGGGGCTGACGACGTTGACCCGGATGTCGCGCGGCGCGAGTTCCGCGGCGAACCCCCTGGCGAACGACCGCACCGCGGCTTTCGCCGCCGCGTAGAGGGTCAGGCCCTCGGCGCCCTGCTCGGTGGCGACGCTGGTGGTGAAGACGATCGCGCCGCCGTCGTTGATGAGCGGGGCCAGGCGTTGCGCGGTGAAGAACGCGCCTTTGGTGTTGATGTCGAACGTGCGGTCGTAGTCGTTCTCAGTGGCCTGCGGGAACGGCGTCAGCGTCGAGTAGCCGACGTTGATGAAGAGCAGGTCGATGCTCTGAAGTCGTTCCCGCACTTCGGTTTCGAGCTTCTCGACGTCTTGGAGGTTCGCCGCGTCGGACTTGACGACGTGCGCCTTGACGCCCTCGGCCTTCTCGGTGCTGCGGCCGGTGAGCAGCACCTCGGCGCCCTGTGCGATCAGCTTGTCGACCGTCGCGCGGCCCATGCCGTGCGTGCCGCCCGTGACGACGGCCTTCTTCCCCAGGTACCTCACTTGCGGATCTCCTCGATGACGCTCGCGATGCTGTGCGCGCCGTGGCCGTTGCGCTGGGCGCGTTCGTACAGGTCGTGCAGGGTCTTCGGCAGGGTCACGTCGAGGCCCTGTGCCCTGTTGGCCTCGGTGAGCAGGGCCAGGCCCGACACGTTGATGTCGAGCGCGGACACGTCGGTCTCGTACTGCCGGGTCTGGGTCACGTGCCCCATCTCGGGCAGCATCGTGCCGAGGTCGGCGAGCCAGCCGGCGGCCATCGGCGTGATCTGCTCGGGCGTGACGCCCTCGGTGCCGACCAGCGCCACGGCCTGGAGGTAGCCGGTGAAGGCGGACCACATGATGCCGAGCAGGGCCAGGTCGTAGAGCGCGGCGAGCCCCGCGTCCTCCCCCACGTGCACCGGCTCGCCGAACGCGTGCAGCACGTGGTGGTTCTCGTTGCCGCTGAACAGGATCTTCGCCTGTGCGGTGCGAATCTGCTGCGGTACGGCCATGATCACGCCGTCGACGTACTCGACGCCGTTGGTGCGCGCCCACTCCGCCGTCTGCCTGGCCTGTTCCGGCGTGCCGGACGTCAGGTTGACGAGCACCTTGATCTCGTTGGACAGCAACGGTTGCTGAACGTCGTAAGTGGACAGACAGGCGACGACGACGTCGCTCTTGAACGCCTCCTGCGGCGTTGCGGCGGTTCTGGTGTTCTCGATCGTCTTGGGCGTGCGGTTCCAGACCGTGACTTCGTAGCCCTCTTCGACGAGGGCCCTGGCGAGCGCGCTGCCCATCCGGCCGAGGCCGAGCACGCTCACGGTCTTCTTGATCCCCATGCCTTCAGATGCTGGTTTGATGCCGTCAAAGCGACAAGTACCTACTATTTTGTCAGGTACCCACCTTTTGGTAAGGATCCAGCATGAAGCCACGGCAGTACTCGTGCGGACTGGACGCGGCGATCGACGTGATCGGCGGCCGCTGGAAGGCCCTCATCCTCTGGGCCCTGCACCACGGCCCGGTGCGCACCGGCGAACTACGCCGCTCCGTGTCCGGCATCAGCGAGAAGATGCTGATCCAGGTGCTGCGCGAGATGGAGGCCGACGAGATCGTGCACCGCGAGGTGTTCCACGAGGTCCCACCGCGCGTCGAGTACTCCCTGACGCCGCTGGGCGTGCGCCTGAACGAGGCGCTCCTGCCGTTGGGCGACTGGGGCGACAACAACATGCGCGCCATCGCCCGCCGCCGCGGCGTTGAACCGGCTCCTAGGCATTGAGCAGCGTGATGTCCGCCGTCACCGGTCGAGGTAAACGACGGTGGCGTCGTCCGAAATCTTCGCGCGCGGCCAATCCACGGCCTTGGCGTCTTCCTTCTCCACGGCCCGCATTCGCCGAATGAGGTCGTCCGGCCCGTTAGCAGCCATCAGTTCCAATGCCTGCCGCCAGTCGAAGAGGTTGAACAGGTCAACCGCCCGCGCGGCCCCGTCCGACAGGATCGCCACCCGCCGTACGTCCTGAAGCGGCACCTCACCGGTGAGCGCGTGCGCGACGTCCTCGACCTTCGCACCGGCCGTGCGCTTGGTCTGCGTGTCACTCACGACGTGCAGCTCCTGCTTGGTGTCCACCACCACCGTGGCGTCCCCGAGAACCAGGTACCGCAGCACGTCGTCCTTGATCTGCACCACCGCGATCGCCACGGACGGCGAGTCGGGATGATCGAGGTCGCACGCGCCTCCGTGCAGCTCAGCGGCCTGCTCGATGGCCTTCCTGAGCCCCTCGGCGGGCTCCAGGTGCGCCACCCGCAAGATCTCCGCGGCCAACTGGTCGGCGAACCACCCGACGCTGTGCTCGCACCCGTTCTCGGGCTTCGCCGTCACGCCGTCGAGCACCGCGAGGAGATGGGGCCCGACCAACGCCCGGTCCTCGCTCGGCGCCGTCGTCCTGCCGGCCTCCGTGGCCATCTGCGTACGCACTGAGATCCCCCTCGGTCCGAACGTCGATACGACGATGGGCCTCTGACCTGTCCGGTCAGAGGCCCATCAGTCTTGCGTGGCGGGTAGAGGATTCGAACCTCTGTAGCTTTCGCGACGGATTTACAGACCGGCGCCCGCCTGCCCTCTGACCAGGGCTTTTGGAGCATAGCAAGAGGTCTTTGACGTGCCCTTGGCGCGTCAGCGTTCTAGCCGCCGCCCACGTGCCTCGCAGCGCAGCTCTTTCTGTCCCTGACGGTGGTGGGCTTGGACTTGCGGTGGGCACCTCCCCGACCTGATGTCCCCCTGCATCTCAGAAGTCGGTAACTGCGGTAACTGCGGTAACCGTGCAGGTCAGAAGGTTACCGATGAGGGTGCGGTTACCGATCGGCTCAGTAACTCGGCCCTACTGCGGACAGCGCGCCACGGCAGAACGATGCTGAAACCGGAGGGGGTGAACCATTGGCGACTTTGAGCGGCAACCTTCCTCCGCTGCGAAACGCTCTCACCAGCACAGACACAAACGCCGGCAACGCGAACTTCGCTTGCCGCGGTAAGTACCAATGCCGTACAGCCAAGCGGCACCTGCACCCTTGCTGGAGACCGGAGGTTTCCGCAGCGATCGGTAACCGCACCTACTGCGGTAACCGCCTGACCTGCATGGTTACCGCAGTTACCGCAGTTACCGATCCCGGAGACCCCCTCCGGCTACAGCCGCCCTGCCCGACTACGGCCGTGTGGCGTGAAGGCCACTCGCGCCACGTCGGTTACCGCAGCGATCGGTAACCGCACCTACTGCGGTAACCGTCTGACCTGCATGGTTACCGCAGTTACCGCAGTTACCGACCCTGGAGAGGCAGGCCAGAACAGCAGAGCGCTAGATCTTGCGAGGCTTTTTGATCGAGTCGCCTATCTCGACGGCTGATTCCACCTTGCCACCGAACGGAACTGCCTCGATCCGCACTCCTGCCCTACTCATGGCTCGCGCTCGCTGAAGCGCAACCTGACGACCGCGCGCACTACGCGACCTCCACTTTTCGGTACGGAACGTCTGTCCGGCATGCTGCCGGTAAAGCCAAGTAACAGCTTCCTCGCAATAGCCGCTAGTTACCTCTGACAGCGCGGCAAACAGCGAAATGTCGTCCTCCGCAGGCAGGCCAGCCCACCCTCCTAGCGCACGGACGGACTCCGTCCTCATCATCAATCCCGCACAGTGAACGGGCCAGTTCCCCTTCCGCTCCGTAGCCCACTCGTTGACCACCTTTGGTGGCACCACGCCAAATTCGAGCGCAGAGGGATAGCTACGCCGCTCACCGTCTGGCATCAGATCATCGGCCTGCCCGACTGCCCAGTGAATCGGATTCTCGATGAACCGCGAAACAAGCAGCTCAATTGCTCCAGGCAGAAGCAGGTCATCATGGTCGAGAACCTGCACAAGTTCGCCGGAGACTCGTGATAGAGCTAGGTTGCGCGTCACCGCAAGACCGAGCTGCCCGTCATTAGCCTCGTAGCGCACGCCAGGAATGCCAGTCAATGAGTCTGCCAGCGCAGGCTGCTCGCCGTCCTCCTGAATTATCCACTCAAGAGTCCAGCCGTTCGGCAATGACTGTTCGGCGACGCTGCCAGCAGTCTCCATAAGGAACTGACCGGACGGCGCGTACGCCGCCGTAATAATAGATACGATAGGCATTTATCCTCAGCCCTTTGAACCGGTAGCGCGCGCACTCGACTTCCGCTTAGGCCACGGCCGAAGCTTCGTCGTGTACTGAAGCTCAATGCGATCTCCGGGCCATACGATATCTGAAACCTCGACAACCCGATCCGTCGTGTCGATTGATATCTTTCTCATGACCATAACCGAGACACCAGGATCAATATCGAGTGACTCGATCTCTTCAGCAGTAGGAGGCCTCGACGAAACGTGATCAACGATGCGGTCCAGTTCAATACCGATGGTTGACAGCTGATGTTGAGTGCCACCCGGCCACGGCTCATTCTCCGACTTCAAGAGTTCCGGGTTCTCTGCTGCGACGTCGTACACGAGATAGGACACCCCAGAGGCAAGAGGCGCCTTCTCTCCCCGCTTTCGAGTCGTGTGAACCCTTCGCAGCAGCTTCGTTCCTGCCTCGACACCGAAAACGGCAGCAAGGCCTTTAGACGCTGACTCCTCGGTGTAGACGGCGCTGAACTGGAGGTCATCCATTTCGAGACCGGTGTCCCGCTCCGTCGCACCAGTAGCCGCACGCTCTTCGCGCGGGAGAAGCACTCGATCCTTCTCCCACTGGTAGCGGTCTGTCGTCCGGCAGATTCGCTGCCGAGCCTCCCGCACGAACGTGCCGATGCCATGCCTTCGAACGATCAACCCTTCCGACTCAAGGGCAGCGAGCGCCTGGCGCAGCGTGTTCCGGCTGACGCCGTACTCGCCCACCAACTCCTCTTCGGCCCGCACCCGTTCACCAGGGCCAAGCTGGCCCGTGAGGATCTGCTCTCGCAGGTCCGCAGCAATCCGGTCGTACTTGGCGGCCACGCCCGCCTCCCGTTCATCGAGGTAGAGACGTCTCCATCTTAGGTTGTTCAGACGTCTTGACAACCTCAACGTTCACGCCCTAGCTTGTGTTCCAGACGTTCAGACGTCTGAACGTCTCAACAACTAGCGGAGGACACCGTGGACTCGCTCGAACTCATGGCCTACGGGATGGGCCAGCACACCTACAGCCCGGACGGGCTGGACGAGGCGTCAATCGACGCGCTGATCGCCGACGTTCAGGACGAGTTGGCGGACCTGCCGTTCGCCCCGACGTCCGCGTTGCTGGACGGCACGGCCCGCACGCAGATGTTCCGCCGCATCGAGCGCCGCGCGCTGGGTGCCACGGTCCGCGTCCTGCACGTCGAGGCCATCACGTCCGCGCCGTTCGGAACGGAGGCCGCGTGATGCGCAAGCGCTACGCAAGCCCTGACCACCCCGGCGTGACCGTGCCGGAGACCAAGCGTTCGTGGTCGGTCTCGTTCCCCGAGTACAGCCCCGTGGACATCACCCCGGAAGAGCTGCGCCCGGCAGGCCTGCCCAAGTCCGTTGTGGACGGTTGGGCGGAGCCGTTCGTCACCGCGAACGACGTCCCCGACTGGTCCGCCCGTCAGGCTCTCGCGCTGCTGCCATTCGACCTGGACGAGAACGGCCAGCCGCTCAACCCGACCGGGCGCACCGGACGCTGCGGTCGCAACCTCGGCAAGTGGGGCGAGAACGCCGCTGCCGACCCGATCGTGGTCGCCGGTACCGGCACTGACAGGCGGGTGCTGCTCATTCAGCGCCGCGACCGTGGTGTGTGGGCCATCCCGGGCGGCATGGTCGACCCCGGCGAAACCGCCCCGAAGACGCTGGTTCGTGAGCTGCACGAGGAAACCGGCGTGGACCTCGGCGACGTGCAGCCGACGATCCTGGCCACCACGTACGTCGCCGACTGGCGCAACACCGACCACGCGTGGGTGTGCACCACGGCCGCGCTCTACGAGCTGCCCGAGCAGGTCACCGCGACCGCTGGTGACGACGCCGCTGCCGCCCGGTGGTGGCCGTTCGGCGACCTCGACCAGCTCACCGACGCCGTGACCGCCGCTGGCGGACACCTCTACGAGGCGCACCGACCGTTGCTCGCCCTGGCGCTCGACACCGCCCGACAGGCCGACGCCTCGGGTTTCTGATCACCCCGAACCTGCGGCCGACTCCGGCCAGAAGACACCGCAGGTCCGGGTTGCCACCCACCGATCACCTGACCGAAAGGCAACTCCAGTGTGTACCACGACCCCTCGCGACGACACGGCCGAGCAGCCGCCGTCGCTGAGCGAAGTCCTAGCGGTGTGGACCGAGCGCACGCCGGACCCGCACGCCGCTGACGAGGTCGTCGCGGCCTGGTTCGACCTCAAGGTCGAGCTGCTCGCGCCGATCACCTCGAACCCCGACCACCCCGAGCACGACCGCGCGCGGCACTTCGCCGCCAAGGCCGTCCAGTCCGCAAACGCGTTGCGGGACAGGGAGAACGAGCGGTGAACGCCATCGACCGGATTGAGCCGTGGATGCTCGTGGCCCTCGTTCTCGGGGTGCTGGCCCTGATCGCCGTCATGCGGGCCACCGCCAAGACCGTGCAGAAGACGCGCCAGGTGTCGCGAACGGGCCGCAACGTGCTGCGGACGCTGCTCGGCACCGCCGCGATCGGTGGCGTGCAGTGGCTGATCCTCACCAACGCCACCGACTGGCGGGTGATCGCGGTCGTGCTGGCCGTGCCCGCGTTCGTCACCTCCGCGCGAGTCGTGCGGACCCTCACCGTCACCACCACCGAGCACGCCCATGCCAAGGGAGGCAAGCGATGACCAGCGCGTACCCGATCACCGTGGCCGAACTCACCGAGCGCGTGAAGGCCTTCGCGATCGACCAGGGCAAGATCCCCACCCGCAACCGCATCAAGTCCGAGTTCAACGTGGGTGCGCCGAAGGCCAACGCCGTGCTCGCGGCCCTGGAGGAGACGGGTTTCGACCCCGCCAACCCGAACCCGGCTGACGAGGTGAGCACGGTCCGCCGTCTGCACTCGGTGCCTGCCACCGAGACCACCGAGCCCATCGCCGAGCCCGTCACGGACGACCAGCCCGGCACCGACACCGAGCCCGCCCCCGTGGTCCAGCCGGTTCCCGCACCCGTGGTCGCGGTCGAGCAGCCCGCGTCGGTGTCCGAGGTCAGCGCGGTTGTGGACCCGGTCCCCGCCGTGGTCGAGCAGCCCGAGACGCCTGCCGACACGGTCGTGAAGACGCGGGTGAAGCCGGTTCGGTCGTGGCCGCTGCTGCTGCTCGCGGCGGGCGCGTTCGTGGCCATCTGGGGTGGCTGGGTGGGTCTGGGCGAGCTGACCGGGTTCGGCCCGATCCGGCTGCTGCCCGGTATCGCGGACTCGTTCGTCATCAACTCCGCGATCACGCTCCCGATCGGTGTCGAGGCGTACGCCGCGTACGCCCTGCGGGTCTGGTTGTCCGGCCGGACCCGATCGAGCAAGGCCCGCAGGTTCGCCCGCTGGTCCGCGATCGGCTCCCTCGTGCTCGGTGCCGCCGGACAGGTCGCCTACCACCTCATGGTCGCCGCTGGTGTCACCACGGCCCCGTGGTGGATCACCACGTTCGTGTCCTGCCTTCCCGTGGTCGTGCTCGGTTGCGGCGCAGCTCTGACCCACCTCCTGAACGACGACGACGACACGGAGGCGCAGCGATGAGCCACCCCACCCCCAACCCCGACGACCGCAGCGACGACACGGAGGTGAGCAACGTGGTTGCCTTCCCCATCCCCGCCACCGAGCAGCCCGACGAGGTCGAGGACTCGGGTGCGCTGGTCGAGCTCGACCAGGCCGACGAGGTCGAGGTGCTCGACGGCGAGATCGTCGGCGACGACGAGGGACCTCGTCCGACTTTGCCGGCCGAATTGGCGGGACCCGCGCGCCGCGAGCTGCTGCCGATCATTCCGGCGTGGCTCGCCGACCGCGACCAGTTCGAGGCGACCGTGCGGTGGGCGTGGACCTACTGCCACCACACCGCCCGCTACCACGCTGTTCGCGTCCCGCTCTACACCGTGAAGCTCACCGCGGCTTCCCCTCGCGGTGCTGCCCGTGCGGTCATGGCGTGGCAGCGTTGGGCGTTCGACACCGAGTCCAGGACGCTGCGCCAGTCCACCATCGACGCCGCTGACCCGTCCGCCTACCTTGCCCTGTCGAGGCAGCGTGACGACCACGTGCGGATGCGGTTGCGGGTCAGCGCGGTCACCACGTTCCTGTCCGCGCTCGGACTCGGTGTCGTGTGGCTGATGTACCCCGACGCCATGCAGACGGTTCTGCTGTGGACGGTCGTTGTCTCCATCGTTGCGTTCGGTCTGCTGGGACGTCGTGAGGACAAGCCCATCGTCAAGGCGGCCGTGCTGGGTCAGCAGGCGTCGAAGCTCACGCCCGATGTGGTGGTGCGGGCGTTCGTCGGTGCGGGTCTGTGCAAGGAGGACACCCCGGTCACGTTCGCTCAGCCGATCCAGCGCGAGGGACGCGGATGGCTGGCCGTGGTGGACCTCCCGTACGGCAGGCACGCAGCTCAGGCGGTCGTCAAGCGGGACTCACTCGCCTCGGGCCTGAACGTCAACCCCATCACGGTGTTCATCGACCCTGACCAGGTCTCCGCGCGCCGTGTGCGGTTGTGGGTGTCCGATGTGGACGTGTTCGCGCAGAAGCCGCGCACGTCGCCGTTGGCGGGCATGGAGGAGTTCGACTTCTGGCAGCCGATCCCGTTCGGCCTGGACGCTCGCGACCGCAAGGTGACGCTGCCGCTGATCTGGTCGTCGCTGCTGGTCGGCGCGATCCCGCGCATGGGCAAGACGTTCAGCGCGCGCATCCCCGCCGCCGCTGCCGCGCTTGACCCGTACGTGGAGCTGTTTGTGTTCAACGGCAAGGGTGACGGCGCGTGGAAGGCGTTCGAAGACGTCGCCGTCGCTTACGGCGCGGGCGTACGCGACCAGGTCATGGAGCTGCTGGTCACGACGCTGCGCAAGATGGTCGCGGAGATGAACGACCGGTTCGAGCGCATGGCCAAGCTGCCCGTGGACGTGTGCCCGGAAGCCAAGCTCACCCCGGCGATGTCGCGCAACAAGCGTCTCAACATGCCGCTCACGCTGCTGGCAATCGACGAGGTGCAGCGGTACCTGGAGCACCCCGAGTACGGCGCGGAAATCCTTGCGCTGCTTACGGATCTGGCCAAGGTCGGCCCGGCTGCCGGGTACATGCTCGACCTGGCGACGCAGAAGCCGGACGGGAAGGTCATCCCGGACAGCCTGCGCGGCCAGCTCGGCTCTCGGTTCGCCATGAAGGTCATGACGTGGCAGGCCTCCGACACCATTCTCGGTGCCGGTAGCTACCAGGCTGGTATGGACGCCTCGAAGCTCCAGCGCTCTCACAAGGGCGTCGGCATCCTGCTCGGTTCGGATGACTCTGAGCTTGCCGAGCAGGGTGGCCAGATCGTCCGCACCGATCTGCTGTCCTCAGCCGACATCGTGGCCATCTGCGCCCGTGGCCGCGCCCTGCGCTCTGCGCTCGGGTTGCTCAAGGGCATGGCGGCCGGGGAGACGCCCACGGTGGAGACGACGGGAAGCGTCCTGGACGACGTCGCCAACGCGCTCACCGCCGTGGCGGGCAGCGCGGCTGGTGCCCACACCGAGGTCGTGTTGGCGCGGCTAGCGGAGATGCGGCCGGAGTTCTACGACGGGTGGACGGGCAGCACCCTCGCCGGTGCGCTCAAGGCCTACGGGGTCGAGCCGACGCAGGTGTGGGGCACCACCCCGGAGGGCGAGAAGAAGAACCGCCAGGGCTACAAGCGGGACGCGGTGATCGCCGCCCAGTCGGCCCGCATCGATCGCGGAGAGTAACGACCTGTCGGGCTAGGGATCGGCTGACTTCTAGCCGTCACCGACCCTAGCCCTAGGGGCAGCCACTAGGGCCGCGCACACCACGTGGCCAGCGCACTAGCACTCCTAGGCCGCGGCTGGCCCTACCAGCGAAAACACCCTCAAAGCCACGGCCTGGACTCGTTCGCGGGTCCTAGGCCTTCCCTCCGCACGCCCTTATACGGCTACGCACAGTTACCTTGGGAGATGTGAGATGAGCAGCGCCACAGATCGCGACAGGCTCATGCACCACGCACTCACCGCAGCACGACACGGCTTCTACGTCTTCCCGCTGCGCCCCGGCACCAAGCGCCCCGCCCTGCACAAGGCGGAGCGTTGCCCCCGGACCGGAGCGTGCCACGGCGGCCACCTCGGATGGGAGCAGCGCGCCACCCTCGACCTGGACGTGGTCGAGCGGTGCTGGTCGGCAGGGCCGTTCAACATCGGCATCGCCACCGGACCGAGCGGCTTGGTCGTGATCGACCTGGACACCCGCAAGTCGCCTGAGGACGTTCCCCCGTCACGCTGGAGCCGGGAGGGGGTCGTTGACGGTCACGACGTGTTCGCCGCTGTCTGTGCGGAGGCGGGGGAAGACGTCCCGTGGGAGACGCGCACCGTGGGCACCGCCCGTGGCGGAACGCACCTCTACTTCCGTGAGCCGTCCACTGTGGAGCTGCGCAACACCGAGGGCGAGCACGGCAACGGACTCGGGTGGAAGGTCGACACCCGCGCCCACGGCGGCTACGTCGTCGGCCCCGGCTCGATCACCCCGGACGGCGAGTACAGCCTCACTGAGGACGCTTCCCTTCTACCCCTTCCGGTGTGGTTGGTTCACTGCCTCACTCCTAGGCCGCGTACGGCCGTCTCAGCGCCCGTTGTGGTGCCCTCACAGCGGATGCCCCGCTACGTCACCGCCGCGATCAACGGGGAGTGCCGCAAGCTCTCTGCGGCCGTCTCAGGCGGTCACGACAGGGCCGCGTACGTCGCGGGCATCGCCCTCGGGCAACTCGTCGGCGCTGGCGTTCTCCCTGCGGCTACAGCAGAAGCCCATCTCATGGCAGCCGCCGCGCCCCTGATCAACGGGGAGTGCGACTGCACCGACGCCAAGGTGCGCCGGACGGTCCGCAACGGCATCACCGCAGGTACCGACCGCCCGCGAACTTTGCCGGCCGAATCCGTCGACCCGACCACGCCGCTGTTCACCGAGCGAGGTGCCGCATGACCACGACCACCCTCCACGGCGCTCAGATCCTCGACGACGTCCAGGCGTTCCTGTCGCGCTACAACGCCTTCCCCGACGAGCACTGCGCGCCCATGCTGGCACTCTGGTACGCCCACACCTGGGCAGCCGAGCACTTCTACATCACTCCGCGGCTGGTCCTGTCGAGCGCGGAACCTGGCTCTGGCAAAACGCGCGTCCTGGAGGTCTCCCGCCACCTGGTCCGCACGCCGGAGATGACGTTCTCCGCGACCCCGGCCGCGCTGTTCCGCATGGTCGGGGCCGGACCGCTCACCATCCTGTTCGACGAGGTCGACGCGATCTTCGACAACAAGGGTGGCGGGAACGAGGACCTCCGCGCCCTGGTCAACGCCGGTTACAAGCGCTCCGCGACCGTAGCGCGCTGCAAGGGCGACGCGGGAAACATGGTGATCGAGCGCTTCCCCGTCTATGCCCCCGCCGCGTTGGCAGGCATCGCCGGGAACATGCCCGACACCATCACCACCCGCGCCATCACCATCCACATGCGCCGCCGCCGTCCCGACGAACGAGTCGAGCCGTTCCGCGAACGCAAGGTCGAGGAACAGTCCGCGCCGATCCGTGAGGCTCTGGCCACGTGGATGGAAGTGGTGGGCGAACGCGTCGGCGCGGCCTACCCCGACATGCCCGAGGGCGTCACCGACCGCGCGGCCGAGATCTGGGAACCGCTACTCGCCATCGCAGACATGGCAGGTGGGCATTGGCCGGAGACCGCGCGGGCCGCGTGCGTGCACTTCGTCACCGCAGCGCAGGCCAACCCCACGTCCGACCGAATCCGGCTGCTCTCCGACCTGCGCACCGTGTTCGCCGACCGTGGCGTGACCCGCATGAGCACCGTGGAAATCCTCGCCGTCCTGCACAGCATGGACGAAGCGCCGTGGGGCGACTTCTACGGCAGGCCGATCAACGCCCGCCAAATGGCAACCGAACTCAGCGCCTACGGCGTCAAGGTCACCGCCTACAAGAACGTTGGCAAGACGTTCAAGGGCTACGTGATCGATGGCCCTAACGGCCTCGGAGACGCATGGGCGCGCTACCTGCCCGACCCGAAGACAGCCGAAAGCTCGGAGGGGGAACAGGCATGAGTCGACGCGAATTGCTCACCGTGGCCGAGTTCTGCAAGGAGTTCAAGGTGTCGCGTTCGACCCTCTACGAGTGGTTGGCAAAGGGTCTCGCACCGCGCCACTCCAAGTTGCCGAACGGCCAACTCCGTTTCGATCGCACTGACATTGAAGCCTGGTACGGATCTTGTGAGGTAGCGGCCTGATGATCACGTCAACGAAGGTCCGGATCTGGGAGATCGGCGCGCCTTACAGGGGCAAGCGCAAGGTGAGCTACTACGTGCGCTGGACGGTGGATGGCCAACCGTTCAGGGAGACGCGGGCGACTAAGGCACTGGCAAACAACTTCCGCTCGAAACTCGTCACCGCAGCTGCTGACGGCGTTCCGTTCGACGTGGAGTCTGGTCTACCGATCACGTTGGTACGAAAAGAAACGACGTCAATGTCGTGGTTCGAGCTTGCAAGTGCCTACGTCGACATGAAGTGGCCGGACGCGGCTCCGCGACACAGGCAGTCTATTGCTGACGCGCTCACGCCGATCACTGAAGCGATGCTCACGAGTTCGCGAGGCAGGCCCGTTCAGAAGGTGTTGCGCAAGGCTCTGCGGGTGTTGTTCAACTCGGCGAAGCGGGACGCGGTCCACCCGTGCGAGATCGCCGATGCGCTCACCTGGTTGTCGAGGAACACGCGCCCTGTTGCCGATCTGACCAAACCTGACGTGCTTCGCGCCGTGATCAATGAGTTCGAGCGCAAGTTGAACGGAAAGAAGGCAGCACCGGACACCATCCGCCTGCGACGAGTGACGTTCGGCGGGGCGCTCGACTTCGCGGTGGAAAAGAAGGCGCTCTCGGCGAACCCGTTGACGCAGGTCAAGACGGCGAAACGCAAGACGGTTTTCCACGAGGTCGACCGCCGATCGGTCGCGAACTCGGTGCAGTTCCGCACGGTGCTCAACGAGGTGCCCGACTGCGGACGAATCGGCCGCAGGCTCAAGCTGTTCTTTCAACTTCTCTTCTTTGCTGGTCTCCGCCCCGAGGAAGCGACCAATCTTCGCCGGAACGACCTCTCATTGCCTGAGCGGACGTGGAACGACGAGACGCACCAATGGGAAGTCCACGAATGGGGTGAGATCTACCTCGACAGCGCCGCACCTGAGGTGGGCGCGGAGTGGACGGACAGCGGTACCAGGAACGAGGAACGCAGTCTCAAGCACCGTGAGGTGACGGAGGGCCGGACGGTTCCGCTCTCGCCCGAGGTGGTGCTTAGCGCCTGGGAGCACCTGGACGAGTTCGGCATCGCGCCCGATAGCCTGCTGTTCGTCGGCGAGCGCGGCGGACGGCTGGCCAGTTCGACCTACGGCCGCGTGTGGGGCATGGCTCGTGCCCGCGCTTTCACGCCTGAGGTGGCCGCTACGCCACTGGCCAAGCGTCCGTATGACCTACGGCACGCTTGCGTGTCTCACTGGCTCAATGCGGGCGTGGAGCCGCCGCGCGTAGCCAAGTGGGCAGGGCACAGCCTCGCTGTCCTCATGAGGGTCTACGCCAAGTGCATTGACGGTGGTGAGGACTTCGCCCGACGCCTGGTCCTGGCGTCCCTAGGCTCGCCAAACTTTGACGTGCCCTTGGCGCGAACCGCCGTATAGGACCAGATCGAGCCGTACAAAGCCGGACAGCACGACAAAGGCCCCGTGACCGGAACTCCCTGGTCACGGGGCCTTTCGTCCTGCTGTGGCGGGTAGAGGATTCGAACCTCTGTAGCTTTCGCGACGGATTTACAGTCCGCTCCCATTGGCCGCTCGGGCAACCCGCCCCACACCGCCGTAACGGTGCAGGCGGAACAATACATAACCCCTTCGGGACGCCCCAAATCGGGGTACCCCAGTAGCATCGCAGCAGGCTGTGACCCCGAGATCGTTGAGGAGTGAAGTCGTGGCGGACCCGTCGTTCGACGTGGTGAGCAAGGTGGACCGGCAGGAGGTCGACAACGCGCTCAACCAGGCGGCCAAGGAGCTGAGCACGCGCTTCGACTTCCGCGGGACCAACACCACAGTGGCCTGGGCCGGCGAGGAGGCGATCACCTTCACCTCCGAGACCGAGGAGCGTTGCAAGGCTGCGATCGACGTCTTCCAGGAGAAGCTGGTCAAGCGCAACATCTCGATGAAGGCCTTCGAGGTGGGCGAACCGGCCATCTCGGGAAAGGTGTTCAAGGTCACGGGAAATCTCGTGCAGGGCATCACGTCCGAGAAGGCCAAGGAGATCGCCAAGAAGATCCGCGACGAGGCGCCCAAGGGCGTTCAGGCGCAGATCCAGGGCGACCAGTTGAGGGTGTCCGGGAAGAAGAAGGACCACCTGCAGGACGTCATCGCCCTGCTGAAGGGCTCTGACTTCGGCATCGCCCTCCAGTTCACCAACTACCGGTGAAGGGCATCGTCCTCGCCGGTGGCAGCGGGACGCGCCTGCACCCGATCACGCAGGCCGTCTCCAAGCAGCTGCTGCCGGTGTTCGACAAGCCGATGATCTACTACCCGCTGTCGGTGCTCATGCTGGCCGGCATCCGCGAGGTGCTGATCATCAGCACGCCGACGGACTTACCGCTGTTCCGGCGGTTGCTGGGCGACGGGTCCCAGTGGGGCATGTCGTTCTCGTACGCGGAGCAGGCGGCGCCGAACGGGCTCGCCGAGGCGTTCATCATCGGCGCCGACTTCGTCGGGGACGACGACGTGGCGCTGGTGCTGGGCGACAACATCTTCTACGGCCAGGGCTTCTCCACCACCCTGCAGCAGCACGCGTCCTCTTTGGACGGCTGCGTGCTGTTCGGGTACCAGGTGAAGGACCCCGAGCGGTACGGCGTGGGCGAGGTCGACTCGACGGGCAGGCTGTTGTCCATCGAGGAGAAGCCGGCGCAGCCGAAGTCGAACCGGGCGATCACCGGGCTCTACTTCTACGACAACGGTGTGGTGGACATCTCCCGCAACCTCAAGCCGTCGCCGCGCGGCGAGCTGGAGATCACCGACGTCAACCTCGCGTACCTGCGCGAGGGGCGTGCCCAGCTCGTGGACCTGAGCCGCGGCTTCGCGTGGCTCGACACCGGCACGCACGACTCGCTGCTCGAGGCCGGGCAGTTCGTGCAGGTGCTGGAGCACCGGACGGGCGTGCGCATCGCGTGTCCCGAGGAGATCGCGCTGCGCATGGGCTTCATCTCCGCGCAGGAGTGCTACGCGCTCGGCGAGAAGCTCGGCAAGTCCGGGTACGGCGAGTACCTCATGGCCGTGGCGAAGGCAGGGCGTTAACGCCTGGCCATCTCTTCGAGCCTGCGGATGCGGTCGGCGATCGGCGGGTGGGTCGAGAACCACTTGGCGAACTGTTCCCCGGTGCGGAACGGGTTCGCGATCATCAGGTGGCTCTGCGACACCACCTCCGGCTCCGGTGCGAGCGGCGCCGCCCGCGTCCCCAGCTCGATCTTGCGCAGGGCTGAGGCCAACGCCAGCGGGTCGCCGGTCAGTTCGGCACCCGACTGGTCGGCCTGGAACTCGCGCGAGCGGCTCACGGCCAGGCGGACCACGGTGGCCGCTACCGGGCCCAGCAGGGCGATCAGCAGCAGTCCCAACGGGCCAGGGCCGTCGTCATCCGAGTCGCCGCCGCCGAAGATGCTCGCGAACATGGCCAGGTTGGCCAGCATCGTGATCACGCCGGCCAGCGCTCCGGCCACGCAGCTGATCAGGATGTCGCGGTTGTAGACGTGCGCGAGCTCGTGGCCGAGGACGGCGCGCAGCTCCCGTTCGTCCAGCAGCTCCAGGATGCCCGTGGTGCAGCACACGGCCGCGTTGCGCGGGTTGCGGCCCGTCGCGAACGCGTTGGGCGCGGCCGTCGGGCTCAGGAACAGCCTGGGCATGGGCTGGCGGGCCTTCTGCGACAGCTCCCGCACGATGGCGTAGAGCTGCGGTTGCTCCACTTGCGACACGGGCACCGCCCGCATCGCGCGCAGCGCCAGCCTGTCCGAGTTGAAGTACGCGTAGGCGTTCACGCCCAGGGCCAGCACCAGGCCGATGACCAGCGCCGTGCGGCCGAACAAGCTGCTGACCAGCAAGATCAGCGCGCTCATCCCGCCGAGCAGCACGGCGGTCTTCAACCCGTTGAAGTGCTTGTGCACGGTTGCGCCTCCGGGTCTGTTACGTCCTACCCCTCAACGAACCAGGCCTCCTGCCGGTTCCTGCGGCCGTTTCCGGAGCGGCCTCCGCGGCGGCGTCGAGCGCGGGCGGCGGCGGCACCTTCTCCACCCACGTGGACAGCACGTCCCGTTCGTGGACGAGCTCCGCCACGGCGCCCTCGCCGTCGAGCGAGCCCGTGCCCGGATAACCGAAGTCCGGCGCCCAGTGCAGGGCGTCGAACGGGCAGACCTCGACGCAGATGCCGCAGTACAGACACTGGCCGTAGTCGATCGCGAACCGGTCGAGCACGTTGCGACTGCGCGGCCGTGCGCTGCCGGGCTGCTCCTCGACCTCGGTGTGCGACGTGATGTGAATGCACCAGTCGGGGCACTCGCGCGCGCAGATCATGCAGACCGTGCAGTTGGCGTCCAACAGCGCGATGACTCCCCTCGTGCGCGGGGGAAGGTTCGTCACGACTGCTGCTCCTCTTCACGGCGCGGGCCCCACGACGGGTCGGGCACGCCAGGTGGTGCGGTGCGGCGCCTGCTGGGGGCGCTCGTGTTGTCCTCGCCCGGTTCGAGGCGGCCCGGCCACGGGCGCACGACGCGGGAGGCGAGCACGAAGTCCTTGCGCAGCGGGTGGCCCTGGAAGCTCTCGGGGAGCAGCAGGTGCTCCGGCTCGCTGTCGACGGTGATCCCGAACATCTCGGCGGCTTCGCGTTCGTGCCAGCGCGCGCCCTGCCACAGGTGGGCGACGCTCGGGAGCGCCTCGTCGGGGCCGAGTTCGGTGCGCAGCATGACGCCCGCGCGCGTGCTCGGGTCGATGACGTGCAGGAACACCGCGTGGCGCTGACCGACGGCACCCGGCCGGCCCGCGTCCTCGACGCCGAGCCAGTCGAACATCGTGTGGCCGGCGGCGTGGAGTTCGGTGGCCGCGGTGAGCCAGCCGGCGAGCTCCACGTGGTGGACGGTCTGGCCGAACGCGGTCTTCGGGGTGGCGCCGGAGGGGGCCGAGGGGGTCGTCACGCGTTCACCAGCCCGTGCAGGGCCTTGAGGCCTTCCAGCAGCGCTTCGGGCCGCGGTGGGCAACCGGGGACGGCGACGTGGACCGGCAGGGCCTGGTCGATCCCCTTGGTGACGCTGTAGGAATCCCAGTACGGGCCGCCCGTGTTGCTGCAGGCGCCTACGGAGATCACGTACCGAGGTTCGGGCATGGCCTCGTAACTGCGGAGGACTGCGGGCAACATGACGTCCGTGACGGTGCCGGAAACGACGAGAACGTGCGCCTCGCCCGCGCCGTCGACAGGCGTGACGCCGAGGTCGGGAAGGCGGTCGAGAGCTGCCATCACTTCGACTCCGCAGCAGGCGAGTCCGAGTTCGAGCACGGTGACCTGGTAGGTGGTGCCCCAGTCCAGGCGAGCGGAAGCCGTCACAACGGCTGAGGGTAATACTTGGGGGCCCGCCGGCTTGCGCCTGGCGGACCCCCACCCCCCAATGATTCCCCCCGGAATCGGCTCCCACGCGTGGTCGCCGCAGATAGTTTTGTACACGGCGGGATAAGTGTCCAGGGATTTGCTGACAGTATCTGTAGATAATTTGTCGGCGAAATGCGGTCAAGTTCAGTTCAACTGATCGGTAGAATATCAGAGAGGGTTCCGATGTCCGGCTCGTCCCAGTTGGTGCTTCCCACGAGCACCTCGCTGCACCGTCTGCTGAACATGCCCGGTGCACTACTGGATACCACGATGGACCAGCTCAGGACGCTGCTCACGGTGCACGAGACCCGTTCGGCCCTACGTGCCGCTCGTGCGTTGGGACGAGAGCAGTCGAGCGTTCAGAAGCAGCTCGACACGTTGAACAGGAACTTCCTGGAACTGTGCGGCGAAGCGCTCGTGGTGAAGCAGGGACGCGGAAAAGACGTGCTGTTCACGCCGACCGGTGAGTCACTCGTCGAATTGGCGCGGGAGACGCTCGCGGAGTGGCTGGACGGAATTCACGAGTGCCGCCGCAAGCTCGGCACGACCGTCACCGTCGGCACCACGCGATACATGCTGGACACGCTCGCGAAGGCGTGGCACCACGTGTCCGACGAGTTCCGCGAGCGCGACGTGGACCTCAAGGTCGTGCACATCCGTACCAAGGACATCTGGACGAAGCTGGAGACGCAGGAGGTCGACCTCGTGTGCGGCAGCGTCGTGACGCGGTCAGGCGCGGGATGGGAACGGCCGGAGTTCGACGTGATCGAGTGGCGGCGCGGCGGGCTCGCGTTGCTGACGAATCTGCCGACGACGGTTGTGGGCGACCGGGTGCGGGTACCTCAGTTGAGGTCGGTCCCGCTGGTCGTGCCGGGGGCGGGGCTGATCGCCGAGTTCCTGCGGGGCTGGTTCGGGCCGGACTACCGCCAGGGGCTCGACATCGCCGCTGAGATCGACGAGATCCAGTACGGCATCTCGCTGCTGCGCTCGAACCTCGTCCAGGGAGCCATGATCGTGACGTCTGGCTTGGGCGTGGTGGCGTCGAACAACGAGCTCCGGGAGGGAGGAGGCCTCCGGGTCGTCGAGCTCTCAGATGACTCGCTGGAGCGGCTTGTCGGCGTTTTCGCCCGAACGGACGAGTTGGCGAAGCATCCGGCGGACCACCCGCTCAACCTGCTGTGGTCGGCCTTCCAAGCAGAAGCGCCCCGGCCGTAGCCGAGGCGCTGGTGCTCTTGCTTCTTACTTCTTCGCGGGTGTCATGGCGTCGTGCTCAGGCTTGCGTTGCTCGACTTTGGGACGGTGCTGGGCTTTGGCCATCTTGGCCAGCCAACTCGTCGCCTCCGAGCGGATCTTCTCCAGCTCGTCGTCGCGTGCCTGTTGCTCGTTCATCGGCCACTCCCTGCGTTCGGGGATCGCGTTCGATGGGAGCACTACCGGGCGTGTGCCCGCTAGGGCCGCCATGCTTGTGGGTGAACCTGATTGACAGCATCGTCCGCCGATGCGATTTCCGCACCCCCGACACGGCGGTTCGACGTCTTTAGTACCCCCGGTACCCGCCGCCGAGGCCCATGCTGACCAGACCCGGGTGGTTGTGGAAGCCGCCGTAGCGCGCGTAGGTGTACCGGACGCCCGCGATGATGTTGTCGACCGGCGCGAGGATGTTGTCGTAGCCGGCCAGCTTGTAGGCGTTGAACGTCGGGTCGATGCACTGCATCAGGCCCTTGGACGGCGTCCCGCGCATCGCGTTGGAGTCCCAGTTGTTGACGGCGTTGGGGTTGCCGTTCGACTCCTTCATGATGATCGTGTAGATCTCGTCGACGGAGCCGTTGTCGATGTTGGTGCCGTTGGCCTGCAGGACCTTGATGGCTTCCTTGATCCAGCCCTCGACCTCGCGCTGCTTGGCGGGCTTGCGCATCTCCGCCTGCCGCTCGGCCTCGGCCTTCGCCGCCGCCTCGCGCTGGGCGTGAGCGTCCGCGGCGACCTTCGTGGCCTGCTCGAACGTCTGCTGCGCGTACATCTGCTGGAACTGCAGCAGCCGGCCGACCTGGTTGCCGGGGTTGACGTCGTGCACCGTCTGGATCGTCTTGGTGGCCTGCTGGTCGGGAAGAGCGCCCAGCTCGGCCGCACCCGCGGCGAGTTCCGTGGAGGACCCGCTGGTGGCGGCGTTGGCGATGGCGGCGGTGCCGGCGGCGACACCTGCTGCGACGACGATCGCGCTCACGCGGTGAGCGAGCGGGACCTTGTCGTCCTCGACGCGGTGAGCGCCGGGCTTGACTTCCTGTCTGGGCACGACCGTGTACACGGTTCGGCCATCGGCCTTGCTGTGCCGGGCCAAGGGGGAGCCTCCTGCGTCGGGGAGCTTGGTCTCCGGCGAACCCAGGCGGGGGACTCTGGGCGGACAAAGGGCCCTAGTGCTTGCAGCTCCTGTGTCCTGCCGGTGACCAAACCGTTATCGGCGGGCGAGAACGTAACCTCGCGTCACGAGCGCAGGCAAGCTTGAGCGCCCGTTGGGTGACTCTCGTCACTTTTGCGTCGGGTCGGGCTACCAGTTGCTGACAGACAGTCAACGAGCCTTGTGAATGCCGCGTAAGTTCATCGTTGCCTCCTGACGAACTGTCGGAGCTGTCTGTTAGTTCGCTGCTGGCCCGGCTCTCGTTATGGGTTACGTCCACGACCACGCGATCGAGTGATCCGGTCACGCTTCGTGATGCAGTGGGGGTTCGGGGAGCTGACCTGCGAGGACTTGATCGCTGGACAGCGTTTTTCTCGGTCTGAGGAGGGGTACGGAGAGAGCGCGCTTTCGGTTCACCCGATGTTGTGGGTTAACTCTTCCTCTTCTGCTCCAGCGCCTTGAGAACCCAGTCCGGGCTGTCCCCTGGGCTGTCGTTGAAGGCGAGCGCGGCCTCCGGCTGATGCCAGTGCACCTCGTTGACGACGGCTTGGAAGAGCTCCAAGAGCCCCGGCCCCTTCCGGATGCCGCCACCGACCACGACCACGTCGTACTTCCTGGCCCGCAGCTTCTCGGCGAGCTTGGCCTGGGCGCGGCCGTCGAGCTCGGCGAAGTCGATGAGGAAGAGGTCCTCGGCGAGGCCGAGCTCGGCGAACTGCCTGCTGCCCTGCTCGATGCCCTTCGCGACGGGCGCGGGGTCGAAGCCGGGGATGGTGGCCGGGTCGAAGCCGATCACTAGAACGTCGGTCATCTCGCGACGCTACTGCGGCCACCAGAGGCCGGCCACGAGCACGTCGAGCAGGGCGGTGAGCTCGGGGCCGTCCGCGAGCCAGTTGTCCCAGTGGCAGTCAGCGTGGATTGGCACGGTCCTGAGCACCTCGCGAGCCTCGGCCGGAGGCGTGCAGGGCGTTGAGCTTGGCGATGCCCTGCCTGGCCAGGGCGAGAGCGATCTCGCGGTCAAGCCGCGTGTGGCCGTCCGCAGCGATGAGCTTCACCACGACGTCGGCGCCGACGTGCACCTCGCGCGACCGGCTGTTCGAGCGGCGAAACCGGCGCGACAGCCTCAATACGGTCGTCACATGCGCGAAGACCTCACGTGGCGCCCGCTCACCCGCGACGACGCACAGCCGTCGGCCGACCTCCTCAACGCGATGGAGGCCGTCGACAAGATCGGCGAGAACTACACCGCGGAGGACACCCTCACCGAGCTCGTCGATCCGTTCGCGGACCTGGAGCGCGCCAGCCTCGCGGTCTTCGACGGCGACGTGATGGTCGGCTACATGAAGATCCAGTACCGGCCGACCGCCACGGAGGTGCACCGCGTCTCGCTCGACGGCGGCGTGCACCCGCGGTATCGCCGCCAGGGCATCGGCACGCGACTCGTGCGGGCGGGCGTCGAGGCGGCCCGCGTCCTGCACGCGTTGCACCACCCAGGGCTGCGGTTGGCGGTCAACGTCCACAAGGCCGAGCACGTCGAGGGCCTGGCCCTGCTCTTGTCTTCTCAGGGCTTCGCGCCCGTCCGCTACTTCCAGCGGATGGAGCACGGCCTGCGCTCCGTGCAGCCTTCTTCTGACCCGCGCATCGAGCCGTGGTCGCCGTCTGTTGACGAGGAGTTCCGCCTCCTGCGCAACGAGGCCTACCGCTCCTCGTTCGGCACGACGCCGATGCCCGTGTCGCTCTGGCAGAACAAGATCACCAACCAGACGTTCAGGCCGTCGATGAGCTTCCTGCTCCGCGACGACGGCGTGGCCGCGGGCATGCTCGTGACGATGAACTGGGAGGCCGACACACAGGCCACCGGCATCAACGACGCGCACTTCATGCTCATCGGCGTGTTGCCGTCGCACCGCCGTAGGGGCATTGCGAGCGCGCTGATCGCACACGCACTACAAGCCGCCGTTAATCAAGGCTATGACCGCGCGTTGTTGAGCGTCGATTCGGAGAACGCCACCGGGGCGTTCGGCATCTTCGAGAGGGCGGGCTTCACGGCGACGATGCGCTATGTGAAGTGGGAGGCCTAGGCCGGCGCCAGCTCGAACCCGGCGATGCCGATCCTCATTCCCAGGAACCAGAGGAGGACGGCCGCCCCGGCCACCAATGTCGCGATGCCGACCGCCAGCACCAGCAACCGCCACAGGAGCAGCCAGCTCGACGTGTGGTGCCGGATCGTGGACCACACGTTCTCCTGGCCTCGCTGGTCAGACCGCCTGGCTAACGTCACCGTTGCTCGCTCCTTGGACCGTGTCTATGTCGAACGAAGCAAGCGTATGGACCCATATGTGCGCCAGTAAGCCGTTCTCGGCCTTATGTCGCTGAACGGCGCCATCGGCACGGCGGACAACACCAAAGCCTTCAGCGGCCGGTGCTGACGTTTACCGATTTCCTCAGAACGCTTAACGTCGCCGTTAGCGCCTTAACGCGTTGAACGGCACTTCGGGCACGACAAGCGGGTTGGATTTAAAACAACTTCTTGCCCTCCCAGGTGGAGCCACCCGGTCATATCGGCGCGACCGATCGCCTGCTCGCGCCCGACGGGAGTCAGTAGAGGTCGAAGCCGACTTCTAGGCCGAGTTCGGCCAGCCGCTGCATCAGGTCCGCGGTGAAGGTGAAACCGCCCTGCGCGTCGTCGGCGGTGAAGACGCCGCAGAAGATGTCGACGTCGGCTTTGAGCTCCTCGAACTCACGCCGATGCCCCTCGACGAACGTCACGAGCTCCGCGACGTGTTCGTCTAGTGGGCGCGTGCGCTCCGTACGGCTGTGGAGCGACCAGTGCGACACGGCCCGACGAGGGCCATCAGGGCGCCTGCCCACCGGATCACCGATGTCGTAGCCGTGGTCGGGCTCGCCGAGCGCGGCGACAAGGTCCGCCAGCACCAACTCGCTGAAGACCCTCAGCGACGCCTTGTACTCGTGCCGTTCCCGCGCGTCCGGCACTCCGGGCTAGTCCCGACCGCCGGCCTGCACCGACACACCGGCCACGGCCTGCCACGCCTTCCCGTCGACAGCGGGCAGCGCGGTCTTCACCGCCCCGTGCGCGGTGACGACGGAGCCCGCCATCGCGGTGGCCGCCGCCAGCGCGAGCGTTGCGTGCACCTGCGCGATGGCGAGGTTCGAGGCCGCGCCGCCCGGCTCGACGCCGTCGGCCTTGGCCGCCGCGAGGTACTCCTGGGCAGCCGCGTAGTGCTCGGGACCGTTCATTCCCGGAACCCTACTGCGGGTCGTCGGAGCGCCACGGGTATTTCGAAGGCGTCTGTGGCCCGTGGGCCGTCCCGCGTCATGCGCGGCACGTAACAGCCCGCCCAGTCGCTCGATGTCCTACGTACGTGTTCGCCCTTGCCGTTGTTCATCAGCGGGGAGACGGTATGTCAGCAGCTCGGGGCATGATGCTGGATCGCCTTGCGCCGAACATTCACGTTCTTAACCGATGCAAGGGCTCGCACGGCCCTCACTCTTACCTCAACAGAATTTTTTGGGAGAGCAGATGAACTTGAGGTCCGCCAGCCGCCTGTCACTGCTCTTGACCGCGGCACTTGTCGGAAGTTGCGGCACACAGGAATCCCCAAGTGGATCAAAAGTCGATCCAGCGACGCCTTCCGTGCATACTCCCACCACAACCGCGACCAGACCCCCCGACCCGACACAAGCAGCAAGAGAACCGGGCGAAGTCCGACGAGAGGACTTCGGGGAGAAGTGGCCACTCACGGTCGACTCAGGCGTAGTTCGATGCCAAGGCGGAGCCGTCACCTTCACTACGAATGGCTCCAGCTACGACGTCAACGGGACCGCGATGACGAGGAACCGAGGGAAAAGGATCCACGAAATCTGGGCCGACGATCCGAACAACGCCGGACTGAAAATATACATCGGTCCGATTCTCGACCTCGGATTGAAGTTGTGCTGAACCGGATCCCTCGATGCGTCTTCCAGCAAGAAACAGATCGGCGCTGGCCAGAACCCGTTTCGAGGGCTCCGACCAGCGCCGGTCTGAAGGACTGCGTGGGCGAGGTCTAGCCGCGCAGTTCCATCGTGCAGCACTTCGGGCCGCCGCCCGACTTGCGCAGTTCCGAGATGTCGACCAGCACCGGCTCGAAGCCGCGGCGCGCCACCTGCTCCGCCAGATGCGTGGCCTCGACCGGCATGACGACGTGCTTGCCGTCGGAGACGGCGTTGAGGCCCAGGCAGACCGCGTCGTCGTCGTTGGCGATCACGGCGTCCGGGAAGAGGCGGCGCAGGACCTGCTGCGAGCCTGGGGAGAAGGCTTCCGGGTAGTAGGCGACCAGAGGGGTCGGGGACTGGTCGTCGAGCATGAAGAGGGCCACGTCGAGGTGGTAGAAGCGCGGGTCCACCAGCTGCAGGGAGACCACGGGGACGCCGAGGACTTCCTGGGCCTCGCCGTGGGCGTGTGGGTCTGTGCGGAAGCCCGTGCCGGCCAACAGCAGCGAGCCGGTCCAGGTGAAGTCGCCCTCTGCCTCGTTGACGGCTGTGGGCATGACCACCGAGTTGTAGCCGGAGGTCAGGAACCAGCGGCGGAAGTGGTCGGCTTCGGCGGAGCGCTGTTCGGCGCGGAAGCGGGAGCCCAGGACCTTGCCGTCGATGACGGTGCCGCTGTTGGCGGAGAAGACCATGTCGGGCAGACCGACGACAGGCTCGATCACGTGGACCTCGTGGCCCAGGCGCTCGTAGGTCTCGCGGAGGTTCGTCCACTGCTCTACGGCCAGCTGTGTGCTGGTGGGCCTGGTGGGATCCATCCACGGGTTGATGGCGTACTCCACCGTGAAGTACGTCGGCGGGCACATGAGGTACCGACGGGTGGTCGGCATGCGCGTCGGCGCGATGGGTGCGGCGATGTCGAGAGTGATCGGCTCGCCAGGCCCGGAGATGGATACCGTCATGGATCGAAATGTAAAGCGCGGGTCGACCATCGATCAACGCCGCGACATTGCGTTAACTAGGGCAGAATGTTGCGTGTGGACAGCATCGACCATCGAATCATTTCGTGCCTCATGGCCAACGCTCGTTCCAGCTACGCGGAGATCGGGAAGGAGGTGGGGTTGAGTGCCCCCGCGGTGAAGCGGCGGGTGGACAAACTGCTGGACACGGGGGTTCTCAGAGGGTTCACGGCCGTGGTGGACCCCGAGGCGCTCGGGTGGGGCACCGAGGCGTTCGTGGAGGTGCACTGCCGGGGGAACGTGGCGCCGCACGACATCCAGCACCGGCTGGAGCCGATGGCCGAGGTGAGTGCCGCCTACACGGTGTCGGGGGCGGCGGACGCGATCGTGCACCTGCGGGCGGCGGACATCCACCATCTGGAGACCGCGCTGGAGCGGCTGCGGGCCGTGGAGATCATCGACCGGACGGTGTCGACGGTGGTGTTGTCCCGGCTCCTGGACCGGCCGCCGGCACCCTAGAGTCCGCGGCATGGCTGAGGTTCTGCTGGAGTTCGAAGAGTCCGTCGCGGTGATCACGATCAACGATCCGGAGCGGCGGAACGCGCTGACGATCGACCTGTCGCACCAGCTCGCGGAGAAGGTCGAAGAGGCGCAACGGAACGCCAACGCGCTGATCGTCACGGGGGCGCCGCCGGCGTTCTGCGCGGGGGCCGACCTCACGCAGCTCGGGAACTCCAAGGACGAGGGCCTGCGGAACATCTACCGGGGGTTCCTGGCCGTCAAGAACGCCGCCATCCCCACGATCGCCGCGGTCAACGGGGCCGCGGTCGGGGCCGGGCTCAACCTGGCGCTGGCCGCGGACGTGCGGGTCGCCGGGCCCAAGGCGCGGTTCGACGCGCGGTTCCTGCAGCTCGGCATCCACCCCGGTGGCGGCATGACGTGGATGTTGCAGCGCCTCACCAACCCCCAGGTCGCCACGGCCATGACGCTCTTCGGGCAGATCCTCGACGCCGACCAGGCCGTGCGGCACGGACTCGCCTACGCGAAGGCCGAAGACCCGCTGGCGGTGGCGAAAGAGCTGGCCAAGGCAGCCGCTGAAGCGCCCGCGACACTCGTGCGGACCATCAAGGCGACGATGCGGAAGACCGATGCAATGCAGGTCCACGCTGATGCGGTCGAGGCCGAACTGGGGCCACAGGTCGAATCGATCGACACTCCAGAGTTCGCTGCGAGGCTTGCCGCGATGAAGGCTCGGATCAGCGGACGATAAGTGTTACCTTGGGTAACAGGTATCGAGGGTGACGTCTGACGCATTCGGGTATCCGCTGGTAGTGCTGTGCTTACCGTCTAGTTAAGGACTCGTTGCGGCAGATGGGACAGTTCGTCTCGCCTGGTGGTACACGGCCCGTCTCGCACGTGGTCCTGGCGACTACCCTCGTGGTGGGGCACGGCCACCCTTGGAGAGAGGTATCGGCGTAGGAATGAGCACTGAGACTCGCAAGCTGGATCGCGTTGTGATCCGCTTCGCCGGCGACTCCGGTGACGGCATGCAGCTCACCGGAGACCGGTTCACGTCGGAAGCGGCGGCGTTCGGCAACGACCTCGCCACGCAGCCCAACTTCCCCGCCGAGATCCGCGCACCACAGGGCACGCTGCCCGGTGTGTCGTCGTTCCAGCTGCACTTCGCCGACTACGACATCCTGACGCCCGGCGACCGTCCCGACGTCCTCGTCGCGATGAACCCCGCGGCGCTCAAGGCGAACGTGGGCGAACTGCCGGACGGCGGCATCCTCATCGTCAACACCGACGAGTTCTCGAAGCGGAACCTGACGAAGGTCGGCTACGACTCGAACCCGCTGGAAGACGACTCGCTCGAGAAGTTCCAGGTGCACAAGATCGCCATGGCGACCTTGACCATCGGGGCGCTCGAGGAGACGGGCCTCGGCAAGAAGGACGCCGAACGCGCGAAGAACATGTTCGCGCTCGGCCTGCTGTCGTGGATGTACCACCGGCCCACCGAAGGCACGGAACGGTTCCTGCGCGAGAAGTTCGCGAAGAAGCCGGACATCGCCGAGGCCAACGTCCTCGCGTTCCGCGCTGGCTGGAACTACGGCGAGACGACCGAGGCCTTCGCCGTCACCTACGAGGTGGCGCCCGCAAAGCTCAACGTCGGCACGTACCGCCAGATCACCGGCAACACGGCGACGGCGTACGGCATCGTCGCGGCCGCACAGCTCTCGAAGCTGCCCGTCGTACTCGGCACGTACCCGATCACGCCGGCGTCGGACATCCTGCACGAGCTGAGCAAGCACAAGAACTTCGACATCACCACGGTGCAGGCCGAGGACGAGATCGCGGGCATCGGCATCGCCCTCGGCGCGTCCTACGGCGGCGCGATCGGCGTCACGTCGACGTCCGGTCCCGGCATCGCGCTGAAGTCCGAGACCATCGGCCTCGGCGTGATGACCGAGCTGCCGCTGCTCGTGATCGACGTGCAGCGCGGTGGCCCGTCCACCGGTCTGCCGACGAAGACCGAGCAGGCCGACCTGCTGCAGGCGATGTTCGGCCGCAACGGCGAGTCGCCCGTGCCGATCGTGGCGCCGCAGTCCCCCTCGGACTGCTTCGACGCCGTGGTCGACGCGACCAGGATCGCGCTGCAGTACCGCACCCCGGTGCTGTTCCTGTCCGACGGCGCGATCGCGAACGGCTCCGAGCCGTGGATGATCCCCGACGTCGAGACGCTGCCGGACCTGACAGTCGAGTTCGCGACGGACCCGGAGAACTTCCAGCCGTACTCCCGTGATCCGGAGACGCTGGCACGTCCGTGGGCCGTGCCCGGCACGCCCGGTCTCCAGCACCGCATCGGCGGCCTGGAGAAGCAGGACGTCACCGGCAACATCTCGTACGACCCCGAGAACCACGACAAGATGGTGCGCCTGCGCCAGGCCAAGATCGACGGCATCGAGGTGCCAGACGTCGTGGTCGACGACCCGGACGGCAACGCGAAGGTCCTCGTCGTGGGCTGGGGTTCGTCGTACGGCCCGATCGGTGCGGCCGCGCGCCGGGTCCGCAAGCTCGGCCTCCCGGTCGCGCACGCGCACCTGCGGCACCTCAACCCGTTCCCCAAGAACCTGGGCGACGTGCTGAAGTCGTACGAGAAGGTCATCGTGCCGGAGATGAACCTCGGCCAACTGGCGATGCTCCTGAGGGCGAAGTACCTCGTGGACGCGGAGTCGTACACCAAGGTGCAGGGCCTGCCGTTCAAGGCGGAAGAGCTGCAGGACGTGCTCGCTGACGTGATCAAGGGGGTGTCGGCGTGACCGCGATTGACATCGGTCTCCCCGGCTTGACCGGGGTTCCCACCACCGACGAGAAGCAGTCGGCCAGGGACTACAAGTCGGACCAGGAAGTCCGCTGGTGCCCCGGCTGCGGCGACTACATCGTGCTCAACACCATGCAGTCGTTCCTGCCGTCGCTGGGTCTCAAGCGCGAGAACATCGTGTTCGTCTCGGGCATCGGGTGCTCGTCCCGATTCCCGTACTACATGAACACGTACGGCATGCACTCCATCCACGGCCGTGCGCCGGCCATCGCGACGGGTCTCGCCGTGGCGCGGCCGGACCTGAGCGTGTGGGTGGTGACCGGTGACGGCGACGCGCTGTCCATCGGCGGCAACCACCTGATCCACACGTTGCGGCGCAACGTGAACCTCAAGATCCTGCTGTTCAACAACCGGATCTACGGTCTCACCAAGGGCCAGTACTCGCCGACGTCGGAGCCGGGCAAGGTCACGAAGTCGACGCCGATCGGCTCGGTCGACCACCCGTTCAACCCGGTGTCGCTGGCACTGGGCGCGGAGGCCTCCTTCGTGGGCCGGGCGCTCGACTCGGACAAGGCCGGGCTGACCTCGGTGCTGCGGCAGGCCGCGGAGCACCGCGGTTCGGCGCTCGTCGAGATCTACCAGAACTGCCCGATCTTCAACGACGGCGCGTTCGACGTGCTGAAGGACGCGGACGAGGCGCAGCGGCGGATCATCAACGTCGTGGACGGCGAGCCGATCCGCTTCGGCCGCGAGGGCGAGTACTGCGTGGTGCGCGAGGGCTTCGGCCTCGCCGTCGCGAAGTCCGCCGACGTGGACGCGAGCGACATCGTGGTGCACGACGCGTCGGACCTGAACCTGTCGTTCGCGCTCTCGCGGTTGTCGACGCAGGACCTCACGCACACCGTCACGGGCGTGTTCCGCCGGGCGGACCGCGCGACGTACGACGACGGCGTGCGCGCGCAGGTCGACGAGGCCAAGAGTGCGAAGGCCGCGGACCTGAGCAAGCTGTTGCACGGCAAGGACACCTGGACCGTGGTCGGCTAGCAGACGCGACGACGGAGGCCCCTGACCGAACGTTCGGTCAGGGGCCTTCTCCGTTCCTAACGCTGGTGCGAGCGGCGGTCGTAGGAGACCGCGTAGATCGTGCTGCGGGCGGCCAGCACCGGGTCGTCCGACACCTCGATGCCGTCGACCAGCGAGGTCGGGTCGAACACCTGCGCCTGCCAGTGCTCCTGGTCCGCGGCCTCCCCGGTGATCTCGATCCGGCCGACGTCGATCGAACGACGATCAGCCGGCCACGCGAGCGTCGAGTCGTGCGTCGGGTCACCTGGCTCGCCGAACGTCACGCGCAGCCCGAACGAGATCGGCAGGCGGTCGCGCAGTTCCTCGGTGAGGTGGTGCGGGGTCCACGAAGAGGAATCCGCGGCATCCACGACACCCGCCTCCGGCACCCACGAGTAGCGCACGGGTCGCACGACACCGGAGGCGTCACGCCACAGGAACGCGTGGATCGCCCAGTACTGCGAAGTGCCGTAGCTCTCGGGGATGCCGACCGACTTGGCCGCCACCAGAGCGGGCCCCACGGTCGGATGCGCGCCCACGAACGACTTGATGTGCGGCACCGAGGGGTCGGCCGCGTCGGTGTCGGCCTTGGCCGCCTTGATGAAGTCCACGAACTCCTCGGGCGTCGCCGCCACGAACCGCTCCACGTTCACCATCACCAGGTCGGTGTTGGTGCCGTCGGCGAGGTGGAACTTCGTCGCGAACCCGCGCACGGAACGGTCGCTGTCGAACGCGTGCGGGTTGGCGTCGGTGTGCGAGAACCGGACGGTCGCGCGGACCGGCGCGTCCTGCAGGTGCGGGGCCGTCGTGAACGGGGCAGCGGCGCCGGACGGGGTGAACACGGCTTCGTAGACGAAGCCTCGGGCGTGGGCGCGGCGGAGGCCGTGGTGGGTGCCCTTCAGAGCCTCGATCGAGTCCACGATCGTCGAGGAGATCTGCGATTTCGCCAGCTCGGATGACATGCGCCGAAGCTATCGGCGCATGTCATCCCCTGCCAGAACAGCGTTCCATTTGGCGGTAATCGATCAGGGAGCGGGACGGAACCCGGCCTTCTCGGCGTCCGCCTCGGTGCGGAACCACACGTCGGCACGGGTGCCGGTGAAGTTCGCCGACCCCTCCGAGTAGTAGCGACGGCCGGTCAGCGTGGCCTTGACCGCGAAGTCCGCGGCCGGCGCGTGGCCGTCCGACTTCGGCAGCACCGAGCCGGGACCGAACGGCGAGCGCGGGTTGAAGCCCTCCGGCTGCTGGAACCGGGGCGGCGCGCCAGTGGGCGCGGGCGCGGGGGCGCCGCCGGTGGACGGCGAGAAGCCGACCGGGCGGGGACGCACCGGGAGAGCCGGGGCCGCGGGGGCTTCCGGCTTCGCGGACTCGAAGGCCGAGAACGCCGGGAAGCTCTGCTGACGCTGCTGCTGCATCGTCGAGCGGCGTGCCTCGCGGATCGGCAGGCCCGCGTCGGTGTGCCGCTGCGGCAGGTCGACCGGTTCCGGCTCGGGCTCCGGCGGGGCGGCCAGCAGGGGCTCGTCGCTCGGCACGAACGTCGGCACGAACGGCTGGTCGTTGCTCGTGTCCGGGAGCGTGCGGGTCTGGCCCAGCGCGGGCAACGGCTCGTCGGCCTCGAGCAGCGGCTCGAACAACGACCGTGACACGGGCTCGGCGGGCCGGGCCACCGGGGCCACCGGGGTCTCCGTGGCGTGCGAGAAGGCGGCACCGACGGCACGCGGGGTGCGTTCCGGCACCTCGTCGGCCTCGACCCGCGGCTCGAACGCCGAGAACGGCGCGGGCGGCGGGGCGCCGGGCGTCGTGAACGGCATGGTGAACGAGCCGGTGTGCTCGGGAGCGACGAACTCGTCGTAGACCCGCTCCTCGTAGACCGGCTCCTCGTACGCCTGCTCCTGGTGGTCCGGCTCCTCGTGGGTCGGTTCCTCCCGCAGGGCGTGCGCGGACTCGGTCTCGGGCTCCGCCTCCAGTTCCGGCTCGGGCTCCGCGAACTGCGGCTCCTCGGCCGACGTCGTCTCGAAGACGCCGTTGCGGACGTGCGGCGCGTCCAGGTCGATCGGCTCGATCAGGCCAGTCTGCTCGGCGGCGGTCTCCGGCTCGACCTCGGGCTCGGTGAACCCGTCGAGCTCGCCGGAGAAGTCGTCGCGCAGGACGGGGTACTCGCCGGTGAGGTCGTTGCCGGGCCAGCTGCTCTCCTCGACGGCGATGAACGTCGTCTGCTCGGAGCGGGTGCCGGCGGGCTCGTCCTCCTGCTCGGCGGCCTCGTCCTGGAAGACCTCCTGCTCCTCCTGGGCCCAGACCTCGCGCGGCTGGTAGATGAAGTCGTCCGGCTGCTCGACCTCGGGACCGGCCGTCGGCGACTGCGCCGGGGCACCGGGCTCGGCGACCGGCGGGACCGTCGGCAGGTGCGAGGTCTGCTCGGCGGGCAGCTCCGGCTCGTCGTCGAAGTCCGCGGCCTCGAGGCCCGACTGCGACAGGACGGTCGTCTGCTCCGCCGGGGTCTCCGGGGGAACCTCGGGCGCCAGGCGCTCGAACAGCGAGCGGGGACGGTCGTCCTCGGCGTCGGCCAGTGCCTTCTGCTCCGCCAGCTGCTCCTCGAAGCGGCGCTGCGCCTCTTCGGGCTCCAGGTACTGGCGGACCGGCGCGGCGGGCTCCTCGTCCTGCTCAGGCAGAGGCAGGGCGTCGAAAGTCGTCGTCTCGTACGACACCGGCTCGTACGGCGCGGGCTCCTCCACGACGGGAGGAGGCGGCGGCGGTGTCAGCAACGGCGGCGGCGGCTGCACCGGCGCGGGCGGCACCGGCTCACCGAAGTAAGCGGGCGGCTCGACGTACGGCGCGGGCGCTGGCGGCAACGCCGGAACGGGCGACGGCGGCGTCAGCACCTCGTCGCTCAGCGATCGCGGCGGCGCGGCCTCCCACTCGTCGACCTCGAAGTCGTCGACGGTGACGGCGGCCGGGACCGGCTTGGCCGCCCTGCGCGCGTCGAGAAGTTGATCATCCAGGTCGGCGATCTGCTTTCGCGCGGGGCGCACCATCACCAACCAGGTGAGCAGCACTCCCGCAACGAAGGACAGCAGGCTCCACAGCCAGACCTGCCCGAAGATGTTCACGGGTAAGCCCCTTCTAAGACCACACTCCGACCCCACTCACTCGGAAGGGTGAGCATGGCCAAACTACAGTGCCTTTGATGATGCTCCGTCACTACGCCGTTCAGCGCAAATAACGGGTCGAAAGCCCAGCGTAGAGTGGGATTTTGTGCCCCCTCTGACCACCTCGGCCATCACTTCGCCAGAAGTTCACACCCAGGGGCGAGGGGTCACCTACGGCGCACTCGCCTACGTCCTTTGGGGCCTGTTCCCGGCGTACTGGCCACTCCTCGTACCCGCCCAGCCGGTCGAGGTGCTCGCGCACCGGATCGTCTGGTCGTTCGTCACTCTCGCCATCGTCGTCGCAGTGCTCCGGCGCTGGCGCCCTCTCCTGGAACTATCCGGGAAAGGCTGGCTCATCGTTACCTCAGCCGCCGTCTTGATCACGGTGAACTGGGGCGTCTACATCTATGCCGTCAACAGCCATCATGTCGTCGAGGCCGCCCTCGGCTACTTCATCAACCCGTTGGTGAGCGTGGCACTGGGCATGATCTTCCTCAAGGAACGATTGCGCATCACTCAGGTCGCGGCGATCGCCGTGGCCGTGATCGCTGTGATCGTGCTCACCATCGACTACGGCAGGCTTCCGGTGATCTCACTGGTCCTGGCGTGTTCCTTCGGCGTCTACGGCCTGCTGAAGAAGAAGGTGCCGTTGGACGCGATCTCCAGCCTCACCGCGGAGAACGCCGTGATCGCGCCGATCGCGTTGGTCTACCTGCTCACACTCGGCAGCGCGAACACCTTCACCTCCGAGGGCACCGGCCACGCGCTGATGCTCATGACCACCGGCATCGTGACGGTGATCCCGTTGCTGCTGTTCGGCGCGGGCGCGCGGCTCATCCCGTTGAGCACCATGGGGATGCTCCAGTACATCGCCCCGATCCTGCAGTTCGCGTGGGGCGTGTTCGTGGTGCACGAGCCGATGCCGGCGAGCCGGTGGATCGGGTTCGGCCTGGTGTGGCTCGCCCTGGCGTTCTTCACGTTCGACGCCCTGAGGAACCGGCGCAAGCAGGCGCTCGCGCCGGTCGGCTGAACTAGCAGGGCTAGCGGGAGCGCTCCACCACGTACACGGCCAGCTCCTCCAGCGCGTCCCTCGCGGGGCACTCCGGCAGCTTGCCGAGCTCCACCCGAGCCCTGTCGACGTAGTCGCCGAGCGTCTCGCGCGACTTGTCCATGCCCGCGGACTTCCGCAGCAGGTCCAGGGCCTCGTCGACGAGGTCGTCGTCGGAGATCGGCCCCGCCAGCAGCTCGGCGAGCCGCGTCTCGGACGGGTCGGCCAGCGCGTAGAGCATCGGCAGCGTCTTCACGCCCTCGCGCAGGTCGGTGCCGGGCGTCTTGCCCGACGTGACCGACGGCGACGCGATGTCGATGACGTCGTCGGAGATCTGGAACGCCGCCCCGATCACCTCGGCGTACCGGCGCAGCGCGTCCGTCTGCTCCTCGGTGGCGTCGGAGAACATGCCGCCGAACCGGGCCGCCGTGGCGATCAGGCAGCCGGTCTTCTCCTCGATCACCTTGAGGTAGTGGGAGATGGCGTCCTCGCCGGGCTGCGGGCCGACGGTCTCGCGCATCTGGCCGGTCACCAGCAACGAGAAGGTCTCCGCGATGATCCGCGCCGCGTCCGTCCCCAGGTCGGCGGTCAGCCGGGACGCGTGGGCGAAGAGGAAGTCGCCCGTCAGGATCGCGATGCTGTTGTCCCACTTGACGTTCGCGGAGACGGCTCCGCGCCGCATGGTCGCCTCGTCCATGACGTCGTCGTGGTAGAGCGTCGCGAGGTGGGTGAGCTCGACCACAGCGGCCGCCTTGATGACCTTTTCCCGGTCCCAGTCGGCGCCGAACTGCGATGCGAGCAGTGTGAAGAGCGGGCGGATCCGCTTTCCGCCCGCCTCCACAAGGTGAAGCGAGGTTTCCGTGACCGGGGTGAACTCGCTCTGCACGACGTCGTGCAGGATGCGCTCCACCTCGGCCAGGCCGTCCTGGACTACCTCGGTGAGCACGGGGTCCACCAACGCGAACCCCGGTCCCTCATGCTCGCTACTGGTCACACCAGCAGCCTACGTACACCTAGCTGAGGAAGGTGCCGGTACCCGCCCAATCGAGCACGAACGTGGGCCACAAACCCAGCACCAAGGTCACGACGGCACCCAACGTGATCGCGATCGTGGTGAACGCGCCGGGCACGGTGACGGTCGGGCCGTCCGGAGCCGGGTCGCTGAAGTACATCAGCACGATCACCCGCAGGTAGAAGAACGCCGCGACGGCCGAGGCCACCAGGGCGATCACCACGAGCGGCGTCAGGCCGGCCTCGATCGCCGCGCTGAACACGACGAACTTGCCGATGAAGCCGGACGTCAGCGGGATGCCGGCCAGGGCCAGCAGCAGGAACGTGAAGGTGGCCGCCACGATCGGCGACCGCTTCGCGAGACCCGCCCACTGCGACAGGTGCGTCGCCTCGCCGTCCGAGTTGCGGACCAGCGACACGATGCCGAACGCGGCGATCGTGGTGAAGCCGTACGCCAGCAGGTAGAACATGGTCGCGCTCACACCGGGGGCGTCGCCCTCGGGGGTCAGCGCGATCGAGCCGATCAGCAGGAAGCCCGCGTGTGCCACCGACGAGTACGCGATCATGCGCTTCACGTCGGTCTGGGTCAGACCCAGGATCGCGCCGATCACCATCGACACGACCGCGACGGCGTAGAGCACGCCGCGCCACTCCCACTGCGTGTTCTCGAACGCGACCGTGAGCACGCGCAGGATGCCGCCGAACGCGGCGACCTTGGTGCAGGCGGCCATGAACGCCGTGATCGGCGTCGGCGCGCCCTGGTACACGTCCGGGGTCCAGGCGTGGAACGGACCGACGGCGGCCTTGAACAGCAGGCCCACCACCAGCAGGCCGAAGCCCGCGAACAGCAGCGTGTCGGAACGGTCGGTGCCGCCGGCGGCCGTCGCGATCGCCGAGAGCTTCACCGAACCGGCGTAGCCGTAGAGCAGGGCCACGCCGTAGAGGAAGAACGCGGAGGCGAACGCGCCGAGCAGGAAGTACTTCACGGCCGCTTCCTGCGAGAGCAGGCGACGGCGACGAGCCAGGCCGCACAGCAGGTACAGCGGCAGCGACAGGACTTCCAGCGCGATGAACATCGTCAGCAGGTCGTTCGAGGCGACGAACGTCATCATGCCGCCGAGCGCGAACAGCGTGAGCGGGAAGACCTCGGTCTGCATGCCGGTCTTCGTCGCCTGCGCGCGGTCCTGGATGGTGCCCGGACGGATCGCGGCCTGCGCCACGAACGCGCCACCGGGCTCCACCGAGCGGTCCGCGATCAGCAGCACCGACCCGAAGGCCAGCACCAGCAACGTGGCCCACAGGAAGAGCGACGGCGAGTCGACCGCGATCGCACCCGCCAGCGTCGCCACGCCCGTCTCCGGGCGGTCCGACGTGGCGTAGAGGATCAGCGTGCCGGTGGCGGCGACCATCGACACGAGCGTCAGCACGAGCTGCACGGCCCACCGCTGGTGCTTGGGCAGCAACGCTTCCAGCAACACGCTGATGCACGCGGCACCGAGCACGATCAGCAGCGGCGCGATGGCGCCGTAATCGATCTCCGGCGCCTCGATCGTCTGCGCCTGAGCGACGAGAAGGTTCACGTCACTTGCCTTCCTGCACGGTGACCGGGTCGGTCACGCCGACCTCGGTCAGCGTCGCCCCGACAGTCGGGGTGATGACGTCGAGCACCGGCTGCGGGTAGAACCCGAGGGCCAGCACGATGACAACGAGCGGTGCCAGAATCGCGATCTCACGCTTGTTGAGGTCGCCGATGGTGGTCTTCTTCTCCGGGTCTCCCACAGCACCCGGACCGGCGGCCGCACCCACGAGCGCGTCACCGCGCAGCGGGCCGGTCATGATCCGCTGGTAGAGCCACAGCACGTAGAGCGCCGCGAGCACCATGCCGACCGTCGCGATGATCGTGAACACCGGCTGCGTCGGGAACGAGCCGATCAGCACGAGGAACTCCGAGACGAACGAGTTCGTGCCCGGCAGCGACAGCGTGGTCAGACCGGAGATCAGCAGCATGCCGGCGAGCAGCGGCGCCACCTTGGACATGCCGCCGTAGTCGGAGATCAGCGACGAACCACCGCGCGCGATCACCATGCCGACCACGAGGATCAGCATGCCGGTCGAGATCGAGTGGTTGAGCATGTACGACACCGAGCCCACGCCCGCCTGCGACGTGAACGAGAAGATGCCGAGCGCGATGAAGCCGAAGTGGGCGATCGAGACGTAGGCGAGGAACCGCTTCATGTCCCGCTGGCCCGTGGCGAGCAGCGATCCATAAAGGACACCGGCGACCGCCAGCACGAGCACGAACGGCGCCAGGTTCTTCGACGCCTCCGGGAACATCGGCAGCAGGTAGCGCAGCATGCCGAACGTGCCGACCTTGTCCAGGATGCCGACGACGATGACCGTGACGCCGATGGGCGCCTCGGCGGCCGCGTCGGGCAGCCAGGTGTGGAACGGCACGAGCGGCGCCTTGATCGCGAACGCCAGGAAGAAGCCGAGGAACAGCCAGGTCTGCGTCGTCGAGTCGGCGTCGCTGACCACCTTCACCAGCGTCGCCCAGTCGAACGTGCCCTTGCCGAGCTCGTCCGACGCCATCGCGTAGGCGCCGATCGCGGAGGCCAGCATGATCAGGCCGCCGAGGAACGAGTACAGGAAGAACTTGACCGCCGCGTACTGCCTGCGCGCGCCGCCGTAGCCGCCGATCAGGAAGTACATCGGGATCAGCATGACTTCGAAGAGCACGTAGAACAGGAAGACGTCGGTGGCGGCGAACACCGCGACCGTCACGGCCTCCTGGATCAGGATCAGCGAGAGGTAGCCGCCCTGCGAACGACCGGCGGGCAGCTTCTCCGTCCAGCCGGCACCGATCACCAGCGGGATCAGCAGTGCGATGACCGCGATCATCACCAGCGCGATGCCGTCGATGCCGAACGAGAGCCGCACGCCGAACGCCGGGATCCAGTCCACGCCGGTGGCGAGCTGGATGCGGTCGCCGTCCGGGTCGTACGCGGCCCACAGCAGCACGGCCAGCACGAGCTCGACGAGCGAGAACGCCAGCGCGACGAACTTGGCCTTCTTGTCGTCCTTGCGCAGGAACGCCACCACCAGGGCGCCGACGAGCGGCACCACCAGCAGTGCGATCAGAACCCAGGTCACGAGAACCTCACCACCAGGAGCGCCCCGAGCACGAAGATCGAGCCCAGCAGCATGGACAGTGCGTAGGAGCGGACGAACCCGGTCTGCAGCCTGCGCAACCGGCCGGAGCTACCGCCGAGCAGCGCCGCGGTGCCGTTGACGACACCGTCGACGCCCTTCAGGTCGAGGAACACCAGCGCGCGGGTGAGCCAGGTGCCCGGCCGCGCGAACAGCGCCTCGTTCAGTGCGTTGCCGTAGAGGTCCGCACGGGCCGCGCGCACCGGGAACGACACGCGCATCGGACGTTCGACCGGCTGCTTGCCGCGGCCGAAGAGCAGGAACGCGAGACCGGCGCCGACGACCGCGAGCGCGACGGTCAGGATCCCGACCATGCCGTGCGAGATGACGCCGTGCTCTTCCTTCAGCTCGCCCAGCGAGGGCTCGAGCCACCCGGCGAGACGTCCGCCGGAGGAGAGGAACCAGCCGCCACCGATCGAGCCGACCGCCAGGACGATCATCGGAACGGTCATCGTGAGCGGGGACTCGTGCGGGTGGTATTCCTTGCCGTCCTCGGTCTTCAGCTCCTTCCAGCGGGGCTTGCCCAGGAAGACCAGGATCAGCAGGCGCGTCATGTAGAACGCGGTCAGCGCGGCACCGAGCAGAGCGACGCCACCGAAGACCCACGGCCGCCAGCCCTCACCCGTGAACGCCGCCGCGATGATGGCGTCCTTGGAGAAGTAACCCGCGAACGGCGGGATGCCGATCAGCGCGAGGTAGCCGAGCGTCCAGGTGACGAAGGTGATCGGCAGGTACTTCGCGAGCCCGCCCATCCGGCGGATGTTGCCCTCGTCGTTCATGCCGTGCATGACCGAACCGGCACCGAGGAAGAGCCCGGCCTTGAAGAAGCCGTGCGTCAGCAGGTGCATGATGCCGAGCGCGTAGCCGATCGGGCCGAGGCCCACGGCGAGGATCATGTAGCCGATCTGCGAGACCGTCGAGTACGCCAGGACCTTCTTGAAGTCGTCGTAGGCGCAACCGATGATGCAGCCGATCAGCAGCGTGACGCCACCGATGATCATGACGACCAGGCGGCCGTCCTCGCTCAGGTTGTAGAGCGGGTTCGAGCGGGCGATGAGGTACACGCCCGCGGTGACCATCGTCGCCGCGTGGATCAGGGCGGACACCGGGGTCGGGCCGGCCATCGCGTCCGGCAACCAGGCCTGGAGCGGGAACTGACCCGACTTGCCGCAGGCGCCGAGGAGCAGCAGCAGCGTGATCGCGAGGACCTCGGCCGAGGAGAACTCGCCGACGCGGCTGAAGACCTCGGTGTACTGCGTCGTCCCGAGCTTGTTGAACATCAGGAAGATCGCGATCGCGAGGCCCAGGTCACCGACGCGGTTCATCAGGAAGGCCTTCTTGGCCGCCGACGCCGCTTCCGGCTTGTACTGGTACCAGCCGATCAGCAGGTACGAGGCGAGACCGACGCCCTCCCAGCCGAAGTACAGGGTCACGAAGCCGTTGCCCAGCACCAGCAGGAGCATCGCGGACACGAAGAGGTTGAGGTAGGCGAAGAACTTCCGCCTGCCTTCCTCGTGCGCCATGTAGCCGATCGAGTAGATGTGGATCAGCGAGCCCACACCGGTGATCAGCAGCACGAACGTGAGCGACAGCGGGTCGAGCCGCAGTCCGAACTCGACGGTCAGCGCGTTGACGTCGATCCAGTTGAACAGGTGCAGGTTCTGCACCCGCTCCTCGGCGTTCGAGATGCCGACGGTCGAGAAGAACAACGCGAGCGCGTAGCCGAACGACGCCAGGAGCGTCGCGCTGCCGAGCAGGTGGCCCCACTTGTCGGCGCGCTTGCCACTGACCAACAGCACCGCCGCACCGAGAGCGGGCAGCGCGAGCAAAAGCCATGCGAAGCTCGCGACCCCGCTGGCGACAACAGGTTCCGTCACCGGTGACCCCTCAGTACTTCAGCAGGTTCGAGTCGTCGACCGAGGCCGAGCGACGCGTCCGGAAGATGGACATGATGATCGCGAGGCCGACGACGACCTCCGCCGCGGCGACGACCATCACGAAGAACGCCATCACCTGACCGTCGAGCGAACCGTTGATCCGCGCGAACGTCACGAGGCTCAGGTTGACCGCGTTGAGCATGAGCTCGACGCACATGAAGACCACGATGGCGTTGCGGCGCACCAGCACGCCGACGGCGCCGATGCTGAACAGCAGTGCCGACAGCAGCAGGTAGTAGGTGGGGGTCACGACTCACTTCCCTTGAGCGCGTGCGCGTCCGCCTCGTGGGCGGTGCCGGCCACCTCGGCGACGTCGTCCGAGAGCTTGGACTTGTCGGTCGCCTCGATGACGTCGAACAGCGACTCCTCCGCCACCGTGCCGTCGGGCAGCAGGGCGGGGGTGGCCACCGAGTTCGCGGTGGCGAAGACGCCGGGGCCGGGCAGCGAGCCGACCCGCTTGCCCTCCTGGAAGCGCTCCTCGACGAGTTCCTTCTGCGTCTTCTTGGCGGGCTTCCCGTCGCGGCCGACGAAGGCCAGGATCATCGCGCCGAGCGCGGCGGTGATCAGCAGCGCCGACGTGAGCTCGAACGCGAACAGGTAGTCCGTGAAGAGCTTCGTGCCGATGTTGACGACGTTGCCGCCGTTCGTGGTGTTCGCCTCGGCGAGACCGCGGGGCTCGACCGACGTGAGCGCACGGGCGACCGAGCCGACCATCAGGATCGCGAACCCGATGCCGAGCAACGCGGCCGCGAGTCGTTGTCCCCGGATGACCTCGACGACGGAGTCCGAACTGTCGCGGCCGACCATCATCAGCACGAACAGGAACAGCATCATGATCGCGCCGGTGTAGACGATGATCTGCACGAAGCCGAGGAACGGCGCCTGCTGGACCATGTACAGCACACCGAGGCTGAGCATCGTCACGACGAGCCACAGCGCGGAGTGCACGGCGTTGCGCGCGAAGAGCATGCCGAGCGCGCCGGCCAGAGCCAGCGGGCCCAGCACCCAGAACGAGATCGCCTCGCCGGTGGTGACGGTGTCGACCACCCGCTGGACGGGTTCCGGCTGCTGCTGCGCCAAGAACTGGACGAGAAGGCTCACTTCTGAGCCTCCTTGGCCAACTGCGGACCGTTCACGTAGTAGTCCTGCTCGTTCTCGCCGAGCCGCATCGGGTGCGGCGGCTGCTCCATGCCGGGCAGCAGCGGGGCGAGCAGGTCTTCCTTCGTGAAGATCAGGTCCTGGCGGTTGTCGTCGGCGAGCTCGTACTCGTTCGTCATCGTGAGCGAACGGGTCGGGCAGGCCTCGATGCACAGGCCGCAGCCGATGCAGCGCAGGTAGTTGATCTGGTAGTCGGCACCGAAGCGCTCACCCGGTGAGTAGCGGGCTTCCTCGGTGTTGTCGCCACCCTCGACGAAGATCGCGTCCGCGGGGCAGGCCCACGCGCACAGCTCGCAGCCGACGCACTTCTCCAGCCCGTCCGGGTGCCGGTTCAGCTGGTGACGACCGTGGAACCGCGGCGCGGTCACCTTCTTGACCTCGGGGTACTCCTCCGTCACCACCTTCTTGAACATGGTGCCGAAGGTGACGCCGAAGCCTTTCAGGGACTCGAACATCCCTACTCAGCCTCCTTACCGGTGGTGACGGCTGCCTTCTCCGAAGGGATGTTGGCGACCTTGACCTTGCGCTTGGGCGCTGACTTGGGGACCGCGAGGTCGAGCGGCGGGACGGGGAAGCCCGAACCCGCGAGCGGAACGCCCTTGGTGTCCTGGACCTTCTTGTCCGGCAGCAGGAACGAGACCAGCAGCACGAGCCCGACGACGACGCCGAGTGCGATGAGCCGCTGCGCCGTGGAGAGCTGCTGGATCGCGCCGGTGCGGATGACCGCGACGGCCATGATCCAGACGAGGCTGGTCGGGACCAGCACCTTCCAGCCCAGCTTCATGAACTGGTCGTAGCGCAGGCGGGGAAGCGTGCCGCGCAGCCAGATGAAGAGGAACAGGAAGCTCAGCGTCTTGAGGACGAACCAGAGCAGGCCCCACCAGCCGGTGTTCATGAACTCGCCGCTCCACGGGGCGTGGTATCCGCCGAGGAAGAGCGTGGTCGCGAGCGCCGAGACGGTCACCATGTTCACGTACTCGGCGAGGAAGAACAGCGCGAACTTCAGCGAGCTGTACTCCGTGTGGAAGCCACCGACGAGCTCCGACTCGGCCTCGGGGAGGTCGAACGGGGCGCGGTTGGTCTCGCCGACCATCGACACGACGTAGATCGCGAAGCTGGGGAAGAGCAGGAGGCCGAACCAGCCGGGTGCGAACCCGAGCACGGTGGTCGCCTGGGCACCCACGATGTCACCGGTCGACATCGAGCCGGTGAACATGATCACCGCGACGATCGACAGGCCCATCGCGATCTCGTAGGAGATCACCTGTGCCGCGGCGCGCAGCGAGCTCAGCAGTGGGTAGGGCGAGCCGGAGGCCCAGCCCGACAGCACGATGCCGTAGACGCCGATCGAGGAGCAGGCGAGCACCACCAGCACGCCGACCGGGAGGTCGACGAGCTGCAGCGCCGTCTGCTCGCCGAACAGGGTGACCTCGCCCGCGAGCGGGATCACCGAGAACGCGAGGAACGCGGGGATGCACGAGATCACCGGCGCGAGGAAGAAGACCCACTTGTCCGCGAGGACAGGGCGGATGTCCTCCTTGAACGCGAGCTTCAGACCGTCCGCGAGCGACTGCAGCCAGCCGCCGGGACCCACGCGGTTGGGGCCGGGACGCTGCTGCATCCGCCCCACGACCTTGCGCTCCCAGTTGATCATGAACAGAGTCATGACCACGAGGAACGCGAAGATCGCGACGACCTTGATCAGGATCAGCCAGACCGGGTCGTCCGCGAGGAGCTTGGCGGTCTCGCCGATCTCCGCTGCGTAGACGTGCTGGGTCATGAGTTCACCCCACTGACGGAGACGATCGAACCGTGGCCCGCGCCGAGCGTGCGGCGCACGGTCACGTCACCCGAGTTGGTGGGCAGCCAGATGACGCCCTCGGGCAGGTCGTCGGTCTCGACCGGGAGCGTGATCGCGCCGCGGTCGGTGGACACGGTGACCTGACCGCCGTTCGCCAGGCCGAACTGCTGTGCAGTGGCCTCGGCGACCTTCGCGACGACCGGGCGGGCCGTGCCGGCGAGGTTCGGCTCGTCGATCTGGAGCGAACCGTTGCCGATCAGGCGGTGCCAGGTGGCGAGGACGGCCTGGCCGGGACCGGCCGGGGAGACCAGCGGCGCGGCGACGTTCAGCGAGGAGCCGGTGACGGCACCCTCACCGAGCCGGGCCAGGTCGGCAGCCGAGGCGGCGGGCGTCTGCGTGAACAGGTCCGCGTCCATCTCCACCGCGAGGGTGTCGAGCACGCGGCAGTCCGGCAGCGCGCCGGTGCCTTCGAGCGTCAGCCCGAACTCGCGGCGGCGGCCCTCCCAGTTGAGGAAGCTGCCGGCCTTCTCGACCGCCGGGGCGATCGGGAGCACGACGTCGGCGTACGCGGTGACCGCGCTCGGACGCATCTCCAGGCTGACGACGAAACCGGCCCCTGCCAACGCCTTCTCCGCGAGTCGCGGGTCCGGCAGGTCGAACGGGTCGACGCCGCCGACCACCAGGCCGGACAGCTCACCGTTCGCGGCGGCCTCGAGGATGCCTGTGGTGTCACGGCCGGGGGTCGCGGGCAGCGAGCCCTCCTCGACGCCCCAGGTCCGCTCGACCTCGGTGCGCGCGGTGGCGTTGCCGACGTGGCGACCGCCGGGCAGCAGGTTCGGCGTGGCACCGACCGCGAGCGCGCCGCGCTCACCGGCACGGCGGGGAATCCACGCGACCTTGGCGCCGGTGCGCTCGGCCAGGCGGGCCACGGCGGTGAACGCGCCGGGAATCACGGCGGCACGTTCGCCGACCAGGATCACCGCGCCGGGCTTGCTCAGCAGTTCGACGACGTCGGAAGCGTGTTCCGGCAACGCGTTGATGGCGTTCGCCTCGGCACCGGGCACGCAGGCGAGCAGCGTGCCGAAGGTCTTCTCCACGGCCGGGGTGGTGAACTGGCCGAGGTGGAAGACCTTGGTCTTGCCGGTGCGCGCGGCCTTGCGCAGGCGCAGGAAGACGATCGGCGCTTCTTCCTCCGGCTCGAACGCGACCAGCAGCGCGGCCGGCGCGGCTTCGATGCCCTGGAAGGTGACGCCGTTGTCCGGGTTCGTGAACACCGTGGTGCCGGACAGGAACTCCAGCTCCTCGGCGCTGTGCGGCCGGGCGCGGAAGTCGATGTCGTTGGTGTGCAACGCGATCCGGGCGAACTTCGAGTACGCGTAGGCGTCCTCGACGGTCAGCCGGCCACCGGGCAGCACGCCGACGCCGTTCGCGTCCCGTGCCGCCAGCAGACCGGCGGACGCGACCTGCAGCGCCTCGGTCCACGACGCCTCGCGCAGCTCGCCGCTCTCCGCGTCCCGGACGAGCGGCCGCTTGATGCGGTCGCCGGTCGTGGCGTAGCGGAAGGCGAACCGGCCCTTGTCGCAGATCCACTCCTCGTTGACCTGCGGGTCGTCGCCGGCGAGCTTGCGCTGCACCTTGCCCCGCCGGTAGTCGGTGCGCTCGGCGCAGCCGGAGGAGCAGTGCTCGCAGACGCTCGGCGTCGACACGAGGTCGAACGGCCGGGCGCGGAAGCGGTAGGCCGCGCTCGTGAGGGCACCGACCGGGCAGATCTGGATGGTGTTGCCGGAGAAGTAGCTCTGGAAGGGCTTCTCCTCGGCGATGCCGATCTGCTGGTGCGCACCGCGCTCGAGGAGCTCGATGAACGGGTCGCCGGCGATCTGCGCGGAGAACCGCGTGCAGCGCTGGCAGAGCACGCAGCGTTCGCGGTCGAGCAGCACCTGCGTGGAGATGTTGATCGGCTTCGGGAACGTCCGCTTGTGCTCGTGGAAGCGGGAGTCGCTGCGGCCGTGGGCGATCGCCTGGTTCTGCAGCGGGCACTCACCGCCCTTGTCGCAGATCGGGCAGTCCAGCGGGTGGTTGATGAGCAGCAGCTCCATCACACCCTGCTGGGCCTTGTCCGCGACCGGCGAGGTCAGCTGGGTCTTCACGACCATGCCGTCCGCGACCGTCATCGTGCAGGAGGCCTGCGGCTTCGGCATCGGCCGGCCGCCCATCTCGACCTCGACGAGGCACTGGCGGCAGGCGCCCGCGGGCTCCAGCAGCGGGTGGTCGCAGAAGCGCGGGATGACCGTGCCGAGACGCTCGGCCGTGCGGATCAGCAGCTCGCCCTTGGGCGCGACAACGGTTTCGCCGTCGATGACGAGCTTGACGTGACCCTCGGGCACCACGATCTCGTCGGTGCTGTTCTTGTCAGGGGCGATGGTCATGCGTTCGCTCCAGCCAGGACCTTGGAGTTCTGGTCGCAGAGGGCCAGGAACTCGTCCTTGAAGTACTTGATGCCGCTGGTGATCGGGCTGACGGCACCGTCACCCAGCGCGCAGAAGGAACGGCCGAGGATGTTGTCGCAGACGTCGAGCAACGTGTCGATGTCGCTCGCCGTGCCGTTGCCGGCGACCATCCGCTGCAGGATCTGCACGAGCCAGTACGTGCCCTCGCGGCACGGCGTGCACTTGCCGCACGACTCGTGCTTGTAGAACTCCGTCCACTTCATGACGGCCCACGGCACGGACACGGTCTCGTTGAAGATCTGCAGGGCGGTGGTGCCCAGCATCGAACCGGCCTCGGCGGCACCCTCGAAGTCCAGCGGCACGTCGAGGTGCTCCGCGGTGAACAGCGGGGTGGACGAGCCACCCGGCGTCCAGAACTTGATCGGGATGCCGTCCTTCATGCCACCGGCCATCTCCAGCAGCTGCCGGAGCGTGGTGCCCATCGGCGCCTCGTACTGGCCGGGGCGCTCGACGTGACCGGACAGCGAGTAGATCTTCGGACCGGGCGACCGGTCGCGACCCATCTCGCGGAACCAGTCCGCGCCACCGTTGACGATGAAGGGAACCGAAGCGATGGTCTCGACGTTGTTCACGACAGTGGGCGACGCGTAGAGGCCCGAGGTCGCGGGGAACGGCGGCTTAAGTCGCGGCTGGCCGCGGCGGCCCTCCAGCGAGTCGAGCAGCGCGGTCTCCTCACCGCAGATGTACGCGCCGGCGCCGGCGTGGATCACGACGTCCAGGTCGAACCCGCTGCCGAGGATGTCCTTGCCGAGGTAGCCCTTGGCGTACGCCTCGCGCACCGCCGCGTTGAGGCGGCGGATGCAGTGCAGGACCTCGCCGCGGACGTAGATCGCCGCGAAGTTCGCGCGGATCGCGTACGACGTGATGATCACGCCCTCGATCAGCGAGTGCGGGTCCGCCATCATCGTGGGGATGTCCTTGCAGGTGCCCGGCTCGCCCTCGTCGGCGTTGATGACGAGGTAGTGCGGCTTGCCGTCGCCCTGCGGGATGAAGCCCCACTTCATGCCGGTGGGGAACCCCGCGCCGCCGCGGCCGCGCAGCCCGGAGTCCTTGCACTGCTGGATGAGCTGGTCCGGGTGGGCCTTGAGCGCCTTGGGCAGGGCGGTGTAGCCACCGGTGCGCTCGTAGGTCTCGATCGTCCAGGACCTGGGCTCGGTCCAGCGCTTGGTGAGAACGGGAGTCAGCGGGTCAACCATGTTCGTCCCTACTTCTTTTCCGGCAGGGCGGGGAACTCGGCGTTGGACGGCATCGCGGGCGCGTCCCAGCCTCGGTCCTTGGCGATCTGCGCACCGGCGAGCGTCTCCGGCGCCGCCGACGGGCCGTCGAGGTCGGCGTCGCGACCCTCGAAGAACCCGGCGAGCTGGAGCTCGGCCTGCTTGAAGTCGGTGAGCGGGGCACCGCGGGTGGGGGCGGGCTTCTCCCCCGACTGCAGCGCCTTCACGAGGCCCAGCGCCTTCTCGGGCGTCTGGTTGTCGTAGAACTCGTAGTTCACCTGGAGAACGGGGCCGAGGTCGCACGCGGCGAGGCACTCGGCGTGCTCCAGGGTGATCGAGCCCGGCGCGCCCGGCTCGCCCGCGGTCTCCTCGTGGCCCACGCCGAGGTGGTCCTTGAGGGACTTGTAGATCGCGTCGCCGCCGAGCGCCGCGCAGAGCGTGTTGGTGCACACGCTGACCAGGTGCTCACCGCACGGGCGGCGCTTGTACATCGTGTAGAACGTCGCGACCGCGCTGACCTCGGCCTCGGTCAGGTCGAGCTGCCCGGCGCAGAACCGGATGCCCTCCTGGGAGACGAAGCCCTCCACCGACTGCACGAGGTGCAGCATCGGCAGCAGCGCACTGCGGGACTGCGGGTAGCGGGCGATGATCGCCTGCGCGCGGTCCACAGTGGACTGGTCGAACGTGGTGTTCTCAGCTGCCTGAGTCATCGGTCGCAACCACCCATCACCGGGTCGATCGAGGCGACGGACGCGATCACGTCGGCGACCATGCCGCCCTCGCACATCGCGGGCATCGACTGGAGGTTCACGAAGCTCGGTTCGCGCAGGTGCACGCGCATCGGCCTGGTGCCGCCGTCGGAGACGACGTGGTAGCCGAGCTCGCCGCGCGGCGACTCGACCGGCACGTAGACCTGGCCGGCCGGCACCTTGAAGCCCTCGGTCACCAGCTTGAAGTGGTGGATCAGGGACTCCATGGACTGGCCCATGATCTTGCGGACGTGCTCGAGCGAGTTGCCCATGCCGTCGCTGCCGATCGTGAGCTGCGCGGGCCACGCGATCTTCGCGTCCTCGACCATCACCGGACCGGTCGGCAGGCTCTTCACGACCTGCTTGATGATCTTCAGCGACTGGTGCATCTCCTCGAGGCGCAGCAGGTACCGCCCGAAGCAGTCCGCCGCGTTCGAGGTGGGAACGTCGAAGTTGTAGTTCTCGTAGCCGCTGTACGGCTCGACCTTGCGCAGGTCCCAGCCGAGGCCGGCCGAGCGCAGGATCGGGCCGGTGATGCCGAGCGCGAGGCACGCGTCGACGGGCAGGTAGCCCACGCCCGCGAGGCGGTTGCGCCAGATCGGCTGACCGGTGAGCAGCTTGTCGTAGTCCGGGAGCCGCTTCTCCATGATCTTGACGAACGAGGTGATCTTCTCGACCGCGTCCGTCGGGAGGTCCTGCGCGAGGCCGCCGGGACGGATGAACGCGTGGTTCATCCGCAGACCGGTGAGGTGCTCCAGCAGGTGCAGCGCTTCCTCGCGCTCGCGGAAGCCGGAGGTCATGCCGGTGAGGGCACCGAGCTCCATGCCGCCGGTGGCGAGGGCGACGAGGTGCGAGCTGATCCGGTTGAGCTCCATGAGGAGCACGCGGATCGCCTGCGCCTTGTCCGGCACCGTGACGCCGAGCAGCTTCTCGACGCTCATGCAGTACGCCGCCTCGTGGTGCAGCGGCGCGAGGTAGTCGGTGCGCGTGACGAAGGTGACGCCCTGGACCCAGTTCCGGTACTCGATGTTCTTCTCGATGCCGGTGTGCAGGTAGCCGATGACGCTGCGGGCGTGCGTGACCGTCTCGCCCTCGAGCTCCAGCACGAGGCGGAGCACGCCGTGCGTCGACGGGTGCTGCGGGCCGAGGTTCATGACGATGCGCTCGTCGTGGACCGCGTCCGCGAGCACCTCGTCCCAGTCGCCACCGGTGACCGTGTAGACGGTTCCCTCGGTGGTGCGGCGCGACTCCGCGATCTCGGTGTCGGCTGCCGCTGAGCTGGTGTCGGTTCCGGTCGTTACGTCGGAAAGCCGCTCGGTCATGAGTACGACCGCCTCTGGTCCGGCGGAGGAATCTCCGCGCCCTTGTACTCGACCGGAATGCCGCCCAGCGGGTAGTCCTTGCGCTGCGGGTGGCCGTCCCAGTCGTCCGGCATGAGGATGCGGGTCAGTCCGGGGTGACCGTCGTAGATGATCCCGAACATGTCCCAGGTCTCGCGCTCCTGCCAGTCCGAGGTCGGGTAGACCTCGACGAGGCTCGGCACGTGCGGGTGCTCGACGTCGACCGCGACCTCCAGCCGGATGCGGCGGCGGTACGTCATCGACGTGAGGTGGGTGACCGAGTGCAGGCGCTGCGGCACGTCGGCGCCGTAGTCCACACCGGACACCGAGCTGCACAGCTCGAAGCGCAGCGACGGGGTGTCGCGGCAGATGCGCGCCACCTCCAGCAGCGTCTCCGGCCGGAGGTAGAAGGTGATCTCGCCGCGGTCGACCGTGACCTGCTGCACCGTGTCGGCGGGCAGACCCTTCTCGCTGATCGAGGCGAACAGCTCGTCCGCGACCTCGTCGAACCAGCCGCCGTACGGGCGCTCGGCGGGCGCGGAGACGTGGGCGGGCAGGCGCAGGCCGCCGAAGCCCGACGTGTCACCGGAGCCGGAGACGCCGAAGAGGCCCTTGCGCTCCTTGCCCGCGACGATCGGCGCCTTTGCCTCGGCGCCGTTGGTTTCGAGGCCCTCGACAGCGCGCTGGGCGCTGGAGTGCTCTCCCCCTGGCTCGGTCACTTCTTCCTCGCAAAACGCTCGGAGGACGGGATGAGATCGGTGCGGTAGCCCGAGTCGGCGAGTGCCTTGGCGCGCACGGCGTTCAGCGGCTCGTCCATGATCTTGGCGTGGATCTTGAGGATCGCGTCGATGAGCATTTCCGGCCTGGGCGGGCAGCCCGGCAGGTACATGTCGACCGGCACGACGTGGTCAACGCCCTGCACCACCGCGTAGTTGTTGAACATGCCGCCACTGCTGGCGCACACGCCCATGGCCAGCACCCAGCGCGGCTCGGGCATCTGGTCGTAGATCTGCCGCAGCACCGGCGCCATCTTGTTGGTGACGCGACCGGCCACGATCATCAGGTCCGCCTGGCGCGGTGAGGCCCGGAAGACCTCCATGCCGAAGCGGGCCAGGTCGTACCGCGGCGCGCCGGTCGTCATCATCTCGATGGCGCAGCAGGCCAGGCCGAAGGTGGCAGGCCAGAGCGAGGACTTGCGGGTCCAGTTGACCAGCTTCTCGACGCTGACCAGCAGGACGCCGTTCGGGAGCTTCTCCTCGAGACCCATGACTTCCTCAGTTCCAGTCGAGGCCGCCGCGGCGCCACACGTAGATGTACGCGAAGCCCAGCGTTGCGACGAACAGCACGATCTCCACCAGCCCGAACAGGCCGAGCTTGTCGGCCGCTACGGCGAACGGGTAGAGGAAGACCATTTCGATGTCGAACAAGATGAACAGCATCGCCGTCAGGTAGTAGGCGACGGGCATGCGCCCACCACCCACGACCGGCTGCGGGCTCGGCTCGATGCCGCACTCGTACGCGTCGAGCTTCGCCTTGTTGTAGCGGCGGGGTCCGATGTACGGCGCTGCGGTCACCGAGAACAGTGCGAACGCCCCGGCGAGCGCGAACATCAATACGAGGGGGAGGTAAGGGTCAAGCACGCTCCGTCGTCCTTTCCTCGCGGTCGACCGCACCCTAAGGGTGTTGTTCTCCGACTCGTTTGTTAGGCGAACCTAACAAACGCTTGTGAAACAGTTCACAAGCTAGTTCAGACTGTTGTGAAGTGATTCACAAGGTCGCTCGCCAGTGTAGAACGCCTGTAAATGACCTAGATCACAGGGTCTGACCTGGGGCTTTAACTTGCCCGTCACATGCGAAACGGCACCGGCTCGTATTGAGCCGGTGCCGTCACCTATTCGGAGTAATTTAAGCGGTCGGAGCGAGCTTCGTCGCGGCCACGATCAGCTTGTCCATTGCGTCGCCGTCCTTGGGGTCGTAGAGGCCCGCGAGCAGCTTGAGCACGAGTTTCATCAGGCGTTTCCGCGGCATTCCGTACTTCGTTGCGGTCCGCATGATCGCCGGGTTACCGATGAGCTTCGAGAAGACGTTGCCCAAACGGTAGTAACTGCCGAGCGCCTCTTCGATCCTCACCGGGTAGCCGTGGAGCGCTCGTTCACGGTTGACGCCGGTGCGCGCGAGGGCCTGGACGATGGACTCGGACGCGATCTTGGCCGACTCCATGGCGTAGCCGATGCCCTCGCCGTTGAACGGGTTGACCATGCCGCCGGCGTCACCGACGAGCACGAGGCCCGCCCGGTAGTGCGGCTTGCGGTTGAGGCCCATGGGGAGCGCGGCGCCGCCGATGCGGCTCGTCGCGTTCTCCTCGCGGAAGCCCCACTCCTCCGGGGTGGCGTCGAGCCATGACCGCAGCAGCTGGCGGTAGTCCGTGGTGCCGTAGGCCTTCGACGTGCTCAGGATGCCGAGGCCGACGTTCACGGTGCCGTCGCCCATGCCGAAGATCCAGCCGTAGCCGGGCAGCAGCTTGCCGTCCGGGGCCCAGAGCTCCAGGTGGGACTCGAGGTAGTCGTCCTTGGACCGGGGGCTCTCGTAGTAGCGGCGAACCGCCACGCCCATGGGCTTGGCGTCGTCCTTCTGCAGGCCGACGCTGAGGGCGAGCCGTGCGGACACGCCGTCGCAGCCGACGACGATCGGCGCCCGGTAGGTGACCGGGTTCTTTTCCGGTCCCTGCTTGGCTTCGACGCCGACGACCCGGCCGTTCTCGATGATGGCCTTGGTGACGGTGGTGTGCTCGTGCATCCGCGCGCCGGCCGCCTTCGCGGCGTTGGCCAGCATCTCGTCGAAGTCCATCCGGGGACGGACCACGCCGTAGTTCGGGAACGTGGCCAGGTCAGGCCAGTCGAGCTCCATCGTGACGCCGCCGCCTACCACGCGCAGGCCCTTGTTGTGCAGCCAGCCGGCGCTCTCGCGGGTGTCGATGCCAAGGTCGATCAGCTGCTTGACGCCCCGGGGGGTGAGGCCGTCGCCGCAGACCTTCTCCCGGGGGAAGGTGCTCTTCTCGAGGAGCAGGACGTCGAGGCCTGCCCTGGCGAGGTAGGTGGCCGCGGTCGAGCCCGCCGGTCCCGCGCCCACGACGATGACGTCGGCGTCCTCGTTGATCCCGCGCCTGCTCATCCAGACTCCCTAACGTGTGCCGTGACTCCTCCGCGAGCCTAACCGGACGTTGCTGAGGGTTCTGGGCGCTGGGGTCCTGGGTGCCTACTCGGCGGCGGGCTTCGGCTTCGTCGCTCGGTGCAGGGCGACCATGCCGCCGGTCAGGTTGAACCACGCCACGTCCTCCCAGCCCGCCTGCGAGATGAGCTCGCCCAGCGCGCGCTGGTTCGGCCACGAAGCCATCGACTCGGCCAGGTAGGAGTACGCGACCGGGTTCGACGAGACGAACTTCGCGATCAGCGGCAGGAGCTTGAGGAGGTAGCGCATGTAGACGAAGCGGAAGGGCTTCCAGACCGGGGTCGAGACCTCGCAGATGACCATGCGGCCGCCCGGCTTGGTGACGCGGGCCATCTCGCGGAGGGCGGCGACCGTGTCGTTGAAGTTGCGGATGCCGAAGGACACCGTGACCGCGTCGAAGGAGTCGTCCTTGAACGGGAGGCGCAGCGCGTCGGCGGCCACCTTCGGGACCGGTCGGTGGGCACCGGAGGCGAGCATGCCGACGGAGAAGTCCGCCGCCACGCACCAGGCGCCCGAGGCCGCGTACTCGACGGTGGAGACGGCGGTGCCCGCGGCGAGGTCGAGGACCTTCTCGCCGGGGCGGGCGTCGAGCACCCGGCGGCTCCACTCCCGCCAGCGGCGGTCGAAGCCCAGCGTCATGACCGAGTTCGTGCGGTCGTAGCCCTTGGCCACGCCGTCGAACATCTCGGCTACTTCGCGTGGGTTCTTGTCCAGGCCGGCTCGCGACATGTCATGAGAGTAGGTCAGGGGTGCTGAGATCTTCTTCAGGGCACCTTCAGCGCGGTGAGCATGCCGCCCACCGCCGCGTGCCAGGGGTACTGCTCGGCTCGGGCGCGCGCCGCCTCGCGCGAGCCCGTGCGCAGGAGGGCCGTGGCCGCCGTCGCGAAGGCTTCGGCGTGGTCCTGGACCGCGGCGCCGCAGGACGGTTGGACGATCTCCTTCAGGGCGCTGCTCTGGCTGACGACCACCGGGGTGCCGCTGGCCAGGGCTTCGAGGGCGGCCAGGCCGAACGTCTCGTGCGGGCCCGGTGCCAGGGAGAGGTCGGCCGAGGCGAGCAGGTCGGCCACGTCCAGGCGCGACTTCACGAAGCCCAGGAACGTGACGGGGAGGCCCGCCGCCCGCTTCTCCAGGAACGCTCGCCGGGGGCCGTCGCCCGCGATGACCAGACGCGCCGAGTGGCCCTGTTCGTGCAGTTCGGCGAGGGTGTCGACGGAGCGTTCGACGTGCTTCTCCGGGGAGAGGCGGCCGCAGTGGATCAGCAGGTTCTCGGCGCCCCGCAGGAGGTCCTTGCGGAGGTCCGCCGAGTGGCGGGCCGGGGTGAACGTCGTCAGGTCCACGCCGAGCGGGACCTGGGCGACGTTCGTGGCGCCGATCCGGTCGAACTCCTCGCGGGCGAACCCGGTCGTGCAGACGACCGTGTCGTAGGACGCGGCCATCCGGCGGTTCGCCCAGTCCGCGCCCCGTTCGGCCGGGGTCTCCGGGAGCACGAAGCGGAGCAGGCGGTCGAGGCGTTCGTGGGAGATGACGATGTTCGGGATGCCGCGTTCGGTGGCCCAGGCGCCCATGCCGCGCAGGGTGAGGCGGTCGGAGACCTCCAGCCGGTCCGGCTTCAGGCCGTTCAGCAACGCCTTGACGCGCCACGGGTCGACCACCCGGTAGCCGCCGGTGTACGGGATCTTCAGCGCGGGCAGGGTGATCCGCCTCACGCCGCCGGCGAGTTGCTCGTCGGCGTGCCGCGGGCCGGGCACGACCAGGACCACCTCGTGGCCCAGCTGGGCGTACCCGGTGCCGAGGTGGTGCAGCGCCGTGCGGAGGCCGCCCGACTTGGGCCCGTAGAAGTTGGCGAGCTGAACGATCCTCAAGCGGCCGCCTGGTGCGTCAGTCCGATCACCGCGGCGTAGTGACCCATCAGCTGGTCGCAGATCGCCGGCCACGTCCTGGTCAGGACGGACTTGCGGGCGGCGAGGCCGAACCGCTTGCGCAGCAACGGGTCGCGCAGCAGGTCCACGTACTGGGTGATGTCGTCCTCGAAGAGGTAGCCGGTGCGGCCGTGGCGGACCAGGTCGCGCGGGCCGCCCGCGTTCGGCGCGAGCACCGGCAGGCCGGTGGCCAGAGCCTCCTGGACGGCCTGGCAGAACGTCTCGTGCGGGCCCGTGTGGATGAAGACGTCGAGGGAGGCGTAGGCCTCGGCCAGTTCCTGGCCGGTGCGGAAGCCCAGGAACTCGGCGTTCGGCATGTCCTTCTCGAGCTGCTCGCGGTCCGGGCCGTCGCCGACGATGCGGAGCTTCACGCCGGGCAGGTCGTGGAGTTCCTTCAAGCGGTGGACCTGCTTCTCCGGAGCCAGCCGGCCGACGAAGCCGATGGTCAGCTCGTCGTTGTGCCGGGGGCGCGGGTGGAAGAGGTCGATGTCGACGCCCCGGCCCCAGCGGTGCACGCGCGGAACACCGTGCTGTTCCAGTGCCTCCACCGCCGAGCTGGACGGCGCGAGCGTGCGGTCCGCCAGCGTGTGCAGGCGTTTGGTCCACCGCCACGCGGCGCGCTTGGTGAGGCCGAGGCCGTAGTTGCCGGCGAAACCCGCGACGTCGGTCTGGTAGACGGCGACGGTGGGCACGTCGAGCTTGCGCGCCGCTCTGAGCCCGTAGGCGCCGAGGACGAACGGGGACGCGAGGTGCACGACGTCCGGCTGGAAGTCGGCGAGGGCGTGCAGCACTCTCGGGCCCGGCACGCCGATGGGAAGACTCGTCACCAGCGGCACGTCGACGGAGGGGACTCTGACGACGGGCGTGCCATGGTGCTCGTCGGCACCCGCGCCCGGCGCAACGACCATCGCCTGATGTCCGTTGCGGCGCAGGTGCTCCAGAACCCGGAGCACCGAGTTGGTGACTCCGTTCACCTGGGGCAGGAAGCTCTCGGTCACGATCGCTACGCGCACAAGCACACCTTGAGGTGCTCGCATGAAGTCCGCGTGACGCGTGATTTGACGTGGACGGAACACCTCACGTCGTGGCCAGGTGATCGTCGATTCGTCATCTGCGCTTAGGTTCCCGGTCATCAGACGCGGTGAAACTAGGCCAGCATGACCGTCTTGTCGTCCCGTCCCGCGCACCCGGTAGACCCCGGCCTGGTGTCCATCGCGCTGGAAGTGGCCGGTCGCCTGGCGAACGACGCTTCGGACGTCATCATGGCCACCGCCGGCCGCGGCGTGCGTCCCGACTCCGACGAGTCACCGTTCGACTGGGTCACCGACACCGACCGCACCCTGGAACGCCACACCCGCCGCGTGCTCACGTCCGAGTTCCCCGCGATCCCGGTGTTCTGCGAGAACTCCGACGACGTCACGGGCGACTCCGAGTACCGCTGGGTCGTCGATCCCGTCGACGGCACCGCCAACTACACGGCCGGAATGCCTTGGTGCGCCTACAGCCTGGCCCTGGTGGACCGCTGGGGTCCGGTCGTCGGCGTCGTCGCTGACCCGTACCGCTCGCAGATCTACGCCGCCGCACGGGGCCGTGGCATGCGTGCGAACGGCACGCCCGTGCGTCTGACCGAACGCCAAGGCGACTCTCTGGTCGTGTGCACCGAGATGACCCGCACGGGGCCGTGGCCCGGCATGGGCGAGTTCATCTCCACAGCCGCGATAGCAGGCACGGGCGTGCGCGTTCTCGGGTCCAAGTGTCTGGCCGTCGCTCAGGTGGCGTTGGGTCACGTCGCCGCCGCCGTGCTGCACGGCTACCACGAGTGGGACGTCGCCGGTGCCGTGTCACTGGCCGTGGAGTCGGGTGCGGTCGTGCTGGACAGACGCGGGGCAGGTGCGTCGTTGCCCGTGGACGGTCTGCTGGTCGCCGCTCCGGACGTGGCCGACGAGGTGCTGTCGTGGTGGCAGTCGGCGCTTCAGGTCGACACGCTTCAGGTCGAGAGCTGAGGAAGCTGCTTCTCCAGCACTTCGAGGTGCGTGCGCGCCTCGTCGAGCTCGGGGTGGTCGAACATCTGCAACGCCACCCGCCCGACCTCGTTCTCGAACGCGTGGAAGTCGTGCGTGGCCTTGAGCAACCGCTGGTAGACGGGGTGCTTCTGGTCGACCGCGCCGAGCGCCCGGCCCAGCTGCGCGATGCCGCGCACGTCGTCGAGCTCGGTGGCCAGCTGCTCGCTGATCCGCTGCAGCCACTCCTTGGCGGGCGAGTTCGGCACGGTCTGCACGGCCGCGGCGACCCTGCGCGTCGACTCGGCGCACCGCTCGACCAGGTCCGACCACATGTCGTAGGGCTGCTGCGGGAACGGCGGGTGCACGGGGTGCGGCGGCGTGTAGCGGGGGCGCTGGGCCGCCTTGCGGATGGCGCCCACGATCGTGCCCAGGACCGCGCCCGGGATGCCGCCGAACAGGAAGGAGGTGAACGCGATCGCGATGAAGGTGATGAAGGCCGAGGTCGGTTTGTCGCTGGGGGTCGTCACGTCGACGACCGTGACGAGGACGCCCATGAGCAGGGTGCCGATCAGGGCACCCCAGACAGCTGAACGGACGACGACCATGCCGTCGATCGTGCCACGAGCAGGACGTTCCTGCGGGTGTTTCCTGAGGAGCGGGCGCGCGCCTGTCAGGTTCAGGCGTCGAAGTCGACCGTCACGCACTCGCTCGTCGGCAGGGCCTGGCAGGTGAGCACGAAGCCCGCGTCCACCTCGGACGCGTCCAGCGCGTAGTTCCGCCGCATCTCGACGGTGCCCTCGGTGACCAGCGCCCGGCACGTGCCGCACACCCCGCCCTTGCAGGCGAACGGCAGGTCAGCGCGCACCCGCTGGGCCGCGTCCAGGATCGGTTCGTCGGCCGGCAACGGCAGCGTGGTCGACTTGCCGTCCAGCACGACCGTGACCGAGGCGGCCGCTTCGATCACGGCTTCCTGGCGGCGGGGCGGAGGCGGGGGCTCGTCCACGTAGAAGAGCTCGTGGTGGACGTGTTCGGGGGCCACGCCACGGTCGCGCAGCACGGCGGTGGCGTCCTGGACCATCTCGTAGGGGCCGCACAGCCACCACTCGTCGATGGCGTCGAACGGGACGACGCTGCCGAACAGGGCGGTGAGCTTCTCGGCGGTGAGGCGGCCGGTGAAGAGTTCCACGTCCCTCGGTTCGCGGGACAGGACGTGGATCAGCTGGAACGTGGCCGGGTAGCGGTCCTTCAGGTCGGCCAGCTCGTCGGCGAACATGACCGTGTTGGTGCTGCGGTTGCCGTACATCAGGGTCACGCGGGCGCCGGTGGCGAGGACCGTGGCCGCGATCGACAGCGCCGGGGTGATGCCGGAGCCCGCGACCACCAGGCCGTGGTGGGTGCCGGTGCCGGACGGGGTGAACTTGCCCAGCGGTGGCAGGACTTCCAGCACGTCGCCCACGGCCACGCGGTCCACCAGCCACGTCGAGAACTGGCCGCCTTCGACGCGGCGGACGCCGATGCGCGGGGCGGCGCCGGTGGGGGCGCAGATCGAGTACGAGCGGCGTTCGTCGCCCTGGCGCAGCGTCAGGTACTGGCCCGCGGTGAAGGCGAAGTCGGCGGCCAGGTCCGAGGGCACGTCGAAGGTGACGGCCACGGCGTCGTCGCAGAGGCGGTCGACGCTCGCGACGGTGAGCTTGTGGAAGGCGGCTCGGCGCGACAACTCAGATCTCCTTGACGTGCTCGAACGGTTCGGCGCAGGCGTGGCAGCGGCGCAGGGCCTTGCACGCGGTCGAGCCGAAGCGCGAGATCTCCGAGGTGTTCGGGGAGCCGCACTGCGGGCACGAGACCTGGCGGGACGGCGGGACGAGGTTCAGCGGGACCGGGCCCGCCGCCACCGGGCCGATGCGGGACGGGGGTGCGATGCCGGCCTCGGCCAGCTTCGAACGGCCCTCGTCGCTGATCCAGTCCGTGGTCCAGGCCGGGGACAGCGACAGCCGCACCTCGACGTCCTCGTAGCCCGCGCCCCGCAACGAACGGCGCAGGTCGGCACCCATCTCGTCGATCGCGGGGCAGCCGGAGTAGGTCGGGGTGATCGTGACGACGACGCGGCCGTCGGCCTCGGACACGTCGCGCAGCACGCCGAGGTCGGCGAGCGTGAGGACCGGGAGCTCCGGGTCCCGCACGGCCGACGCGACCTCCAGTGCCGTCGTCACCAGACCGCTCCGGGCAGCGAGCGGTGCAGGTGCTGCATCTCGGCGAGCAGGTAGCCCATGGCCTCGGTGTGCACGCCGTCGCGGCCCGCCATGCCGGCCACGCGGGCGGCCTTCGTGTCCGTCGGGCGCTTCAGACCGGCGGCGTCCAGCACGGCACCGAGCACACCGTCCACTTCGGACCGCAGCGACGCCGGGTCCACGGCGACACCGGCCAAAGTGGCTTCCACGGCATGCGTCGCGAACAGCTCGTCCACGAACGGCCACACGCGGTCCAGGCCCGCCTGCATGCGGCGGTGCGACTCGTCGGTCCCGTCGCCGAGCCGGACGGTCCACTGGGCGGCGTGGTCGCGGTGGTACGCGAGTTCCTTGAGGCCCTTCTCGGCGATCGCCTTCAGCACCGGGTCGGCCGAGCCCCGCAGACGGGAGAACAGCGCGAGGCGCCAGGAGGAGAACACCAGCAGGCGCGCGATGGTCGTCGCGAAGTCGCCACCGGGTCCGGGGCCGCAGTCGATCTCGGCCAGGTGCACGTTGCGGAACTCGCGTTCGTCGCGCAGGTACGCGAGCGCGTCCTCGTCCCGCCCGAGCACCTCGCCGGCGCGCGTCAGCAGCATCCGGGCCTGGCCGAGCAGGTCGAGGGCGATGTTGGCGAGCGCGATGTCCTCTTCCAGCTCCGGAGCGCGCGAGCACCACTCCGACAGGCGCTGGGAGTAGATCAACGCGTCGTCGCCGAGCATCAGGCAGTACGCGGCGAGGGCTTCGCGGTCGACACCGGCGGAGAACTCGCGGTCGACGCCGGACAGGGCCTCCGAGAAGCCCGTACCGAACGCCCAGTGCGCGTCCTCGCCGCCCAGCAGCGACTCGTAGGCGTTGTCGAAGCTCATAGGTGCGGCACGTCCTCGGGAATCGCGTAGAACGTCGGGTGCCGGTAGACCTTGTCCCCCGCCGGCGCGAAGAACGGGTCCTTCTCGTCCGGCGACGACGCGGTGATCGACGTGGCGGGCACGACCCAGATCGACACGCCCTCGTTGCGGCGCGTGTAGACGTCACGGGCGTTGCGCAGCGCCATCTCGGCGTCCGGCGCGTGCAGCGAACCGACGTGCACGTGGTTCAGGCCGCGCTTGCCCCGCACGAACACTTCCCACAGCGGCCAAGACGTGCTCACGCGGCACCTTCCTTACGTACAGCGGTCTTGGCGGCGTGCGCGGCCGCGGCCTCGCGGACCCACGCGCCGTCCTCGTGCGCCTTGCGGCGGTGGGCGATGCGCTGCTCGTTGCAGACGCCGCCACCCTTGACGACCTGCCAGAACTCGTCCCAGTCCGGCTGACCGAAGTCGTACTCGCCGCGCTCCTCGTTCCACCTGATCTCTGGGTCGGGGAACGTCACGCCGAGCGCCTCGGCCTGCGGCATGCTCATGTTCACGAACTTCTGCCGCAGCTCGTCGTTCGTGTCGCGCTTGATCCGCCACGCCATGGACTGCTCGGTGTTCGTCGACTCGGCGTCCGGCGGGCCGAACATCATCAGCGCCGGCCACCACCAGCGGTTCACCGAGTCCTGGACCATGTCGCGTTGCTGCTGCGTGCCGCGCATCATCGTCATCAGCAGCTCGTAGCCCTGCCGCTGGTGGAACGACTCTTCCTTGCAGATGCGGATCATGGCGCGCGCGTACGGCCCGTACGACGTGCGGCAGAGCGGCACCTGGTTGCAGATCGCGGCGCCGTCGACCAGCCAGCCGATCACGCCGACGTCGGCGAACGTGAGCGTCGGGTAGTTGAAGATCGACGAGTACTTCTGGCGGCCTTCGATGAGCTTGGTCGTCAGGTCCTCGCGGTCGGCGCCGAGCGTCTCGGTCGCCGAGTACAGGTACAGGCCGTGACCGGCCTCGTCCTGCACCTTCGCCAGCAGGATCGCCTTGCGCCGCAGCGAGGGCGCGCGACTGATCCAGTTGCCCTCGGGCTGCATCCCGATGATCTCGGAGTGCGCGTGCTGGGCGATCTGCCTGATCAGGGTCTTGCGGTAGCCGTCGGGCATCCAGTCGCGCGGCTCGATGCGCGCTTCGGCCTGCACGGTGCGCTCGAAGCGCAGCTCCAGGTCATCCGCCATGCCCCGATGTTACACCCGGGTGCCGAATCTGCGTAGAACTGTCACAACTGCCGCGATGACGATCCAGACGGACACGAGGAACGTTCCGACGGGCAACAAGCTGAGCACCGCCGTGCGTCCGGCGACGCGCACCAGTTCGGGGTTCGTCTGGTCGTACTCGACCCTCACGTTGTCCCCGACGGCGAGCCCGGCCGGGTAGAGCACGCCTTGAGACGGGATGATCACGCGCCCGTCCGGTGTGGCGTAGCGCACAACCGTGCGGTTGAAGGCGACGGAGTCGACCTGTGCGACCGCCTGCCCCATCGACTTCTCGATGGCCACGTCGTCCCGCCAGCACGCGATGGGCAAGAGCACGCACACGAGCGTGATCACGCCACCGACGACGAACAACGTCTTGCAGACCGCACGGCGGACGCGCACACCGCGGGGCGTCTTGGTCACTGCGTCCTCCACCACAACTGAGAAGTCTAGAGCCGGGCGGATGCCGCGCTTTCAGGTTGAGGTCCATACAGTCGGACTGTGACCTCAGCACCGACATCGCGAGCACGGCAGCGAATCCGCGTCCGGTCGAGGCAGGACACCGCCGGTGACCTGCTCGGACTGCTGCCGTCGCCGGAGCACGCCCTCGCGTGGGTGCGCGACGGGTCCGGTCTGGTCGGCTGGGGCGAGGCAGCGCGGTTCGAGGTCAGCGGCCCCGACCGGTTCGCACAGGCGGACAAGTGGTGGCAGGAGTTCTGCGCGCACCTCGACGTGGACGACTCGCTGGGCGTGCCGGGCAGCGGACCTGTGGCTTTCGTCTCGATGGCCTTCGCCGACGAGCCGGGCGACTCGGTGCTGATCGTGCCCGAGGTGGTCGTCGGCCGCCGCAACGGCGAGCAGTGGGTCACCACCATCGGCGCCTCGGACCCGTCTCCTTATGTCCCGCCTTTGTCACGGCCTTCGTCCGTCCGCTACTCGAACGGTCAGCTGCCGGTCACGCAGTACCGCGAGGCCGTGCGCTCGGCGGTGGCGCGGATGCGGGCAGGCGAGTTGGACAAGGTGGTGCTCGCCCACGACCTGCTGGCCGTCACGGACCGGCCACTCGACCAGCGGTTCGTGCTGCAGGGGCTCGCGCGGCGCTACCCGGAGTGCTGGTCGTACGCCGTGGACGGACTGGTCGGCGCCACGCCTGAGCTGCTGCTGCGCCGCACCGGGTCCGTGGTGGACTCGCGGGTGCTCGCCGGGACCACGTGGCCGCACGACGGGATCTCGGACGAGGAGCTCGCGTCGGCGCTGATGTCGTCGGAGAAGAACCTCGAGGAGCACGACTACGCGATCCGGTCGCTGGCGGACACGTTGCGGCCTTTTTGTACGACGATGTCGGTCGAGGGGCCTTCGGTTTTGCGGTTGCCCAACGTCTCGCACCTGTCTTCGGACGTGATCGGGACGCTGGAGGACTCGACCTCGCTGCTGCGGCTCGGGGAGGCGGTGCATCCGACTGCCGCCGTGGGTGGGACGCCTCGGTTGGACGCCACTCGGTTGATCTCGCAGCTGGAGGGGATGGATCGCGGGCGGTACGCCGGGCCCGTGGGGTGGATCGACGGGAACGGGGACGGCGAGCTCGGGATCGCTTTGCGGTGTGCGCAGATCTCGGGGTCGACGGCTCGGTTGTTCGCCGGGTGCGGGCTGGTGGCCGACTCGGATCCGGACATCGAGGTGCAGGAGGCGCACGCGAAGATGCGGCCTATGCGTGAGGCGCTCGAAGGGCTCTAGCCACGAAGTCCGCCTTGCCCGCCGTGTAGGCCTCACGGTCGTGGCCCAGTTCTTCGGCCAGCCGGCGTTTGAGGTCTTCGTACTGCTGGGCGAGGTGCCTGTCGTTCCTCAGCGCGTCCCGGAAGCGGAGCTGGGCGGCCCACCTCGGGTGGCCTGCCTGGATCACGTGGAGGTGCGCTTCCCGTCGTTGGCCGGTGGGGTCCGGTTTGACGAAGAAGCGGCGGTACGGGTGGTTGTCGAGCTCTGGTGGCACGTAGGCCCAGCCGTGGGCGGCCAGCAGGGCGATCGGGGTAGTGTCCAGGCTGTCCACCGAGGCCATGAGGTCGACGATCGGTTTGGCGGCCAGACCGGGGACGGACGTCGAACCGATGTGCTCGACGCCGTCGACCAGCCAGGGGGCGAGCACCTCGGTCAGGCTCGCCGCCTCCGTTCGTGCCCGCTGCGCCCACGCCGGGTCGTGCGAGCAGACCTCCGCCCGTTCGAAGGCCCAGGGCGGTGTCAAAGGCGCTCGACGAACGTGCTCCAGGCCGAGGTGCTGAACGCCAGCACCTCGCCCGCCGGGTTCTTCGAGTCGCGGACACGGGCGTCGTGGGCGAGCGAGACCTCGATGCACTCGCCTTCCGGCGTGCCGTTGCTGTAGCTGCTCTTACGCCAAGCGCGGTCCTGGAGCATGGAGGTCCTCTCGCGGCAGGTTGACGTAGTCCGCCAACTTCCTCCGCGATTGTTCCGCATCCAAGGCGACCTCGGCCAAGCGATCGAAGATCAGCCTCGTGCGCGCTATCGCCCCTCGGTCCTGCACGAACACCTGGGTCAGATCGGTCTCGGCGTACGCGATCGGCATGGCCTTCTCGTACTCCCACAGCAGGATGCCTGCCGAGTTCACGAGCACGTCAGCAGGCACGACGCGGACGATGTGGGCGTTGAAGAACAGGTGGAGGTACTGGTCCGCCATGACCTGGTCGTCGCCGAACTGCTGCCTCAGCGCCAGTTCGTGGACGTAGAACAAGCAATCGGGCCGGCCGTGCTTCTTCAGGATCGCCTGGCGGTCGATTCTCGCCTGCACCAGCGGTGAGATCTGCTCGTCGAGGGTCATCCCGGCCGCGCGGCAGAGGCACTCGGCGTACCGCGAGGTCTGCAGGAGTCCGGGCACCGTCAGCGTGTTGTAGCTGAAGATCTTCGTGGCCGTGGACTCCGCCATCGCGACGGTGCGCAGGTTGCCGGGCAACTGGACGATGTACTCCTCGAAGGCGTTTCGGTAGCGGCGTTTGAAGTCCTCGAAGTAGTCGAGGTCCTTGCCGCACATCGTGAGGAACTGGACCAGGTCGATCTCGCTCGGCCGGGCCTTGCCGTGCTCGATGGTGGAGACCTTGCTGGGGTCCCAGCCGAGGCGGGAGGCCACCTCGTGCCCTTTGAGGTCGGTGCAGGATTCGCGCAACCGGCGCAGTTCGTCGCCCAGATCCCGGCTGTACGCGGTGGACGGTGTGCTGTGGGCCATAGCCATCGACGCTATGACTTGGACTTATTCCACGATACGGGCTCGTTCGGGTGAAAACGGATCAGCCATGCGGGCCGCCGCTGATGTAGATGACCTGGCCCGTCACGTAGTCGGCGTCCTCTGCTGCGAAGAACAACACGGCCCGTGCGATGTCATGAGGCGTGCCGACGCGGCCGCGCGGGATCGACTGGCGCATCACCTCGACGTGCTCGTCCAGCGTGCGGTTGCGGCGGGCGGCGGAGACCTTGGTCATCTCCGTGACGATCACGCCGGGGCCGATGGCGTTCACGGTGATGCCGTGCGGGGCCAGGTCCAGGGCGGTGGCTCGGGTGAAGCCCTCGATGCCCGCCTTGGCGGCCACGTAGTTGGCGCGGTCGCTGTCCACGAGGGCGGAGATGCTGGAGATGTTGACGATCCGGCCCCAGCCCGAGGAGCGCATGGCCGGGGCGGTGGCCTTGAGCAGCAGGAACGCGCCGCGCAGGTGGGTGTTGACGACGTCGTCCCAGTCGGACAAGGGCATGTCGAGGACGTGGTTGTCGCGGGCGAAGCCGGCGTTGTTGACCAGGATCTCGACCGCGCCCAGCTCCGCGACCACCTGGTCGACGGCCGCGGTCACGGTGTCCGGGTCGCTGATGTCGGCGAGCACGGACAGGGCTGTGCCGCCGGACGACCTGATCTCGTCGGCTACGGCGTGCACCGCGTCCGACCGGTCGAGCAGGGCCACGCGGTGGCCTAGGGCTGCCAGGGCGGAGGCCGTTCCGGCGCCGATTCCGGAGCCGGCGCCGGTGACGAGCGCGACGCGAGAGTTCATCTCTTGATCGTGCTCGTCACCGGGAGCCGGGGCCACTCAGTTACTTGTGGGCGTCCAGGAGCTGGTGGGTCAGGTCGATCTTGGCGCGCGACTTCGGGGCTACGGGCACCGAGTTGGACTTCGCGGCCACGTCAGCAGAACGTCCCGGCGCCTCGGCCGGCTTGCCCTTGGTGAAGAGCCAGGTCTGGAACAGCTGGTCCAGCTGCTGGCCGGAGATGCGCTCGGCGAGGGCGATGAACTCCTCGATCGTGGCGTCCGAGTACTTCTTCTCCGCGACCCACGTGCGCAGGATCTCGAAGAACTTCTCGTCGCCGACGGCCACGCGCAGGGCGTGCACGGCCAGGGCGCCGCGGTCGTAGACGGCACCGTCGAACACCGCGCCGGCACCGGGGTCGCCGGGCAGCACGTTCCAGAACGCGCTGTCGGCCGGGTAGGAGTCGTAGGTGAAGTCGGCGTTCTCCTGGGCCGTGCCCTCACCGATGTGCTCGGACCACAGGAACTCCGCGTAGGAGGCGAAGCCCTCGTTCAGCCAGATGTCGCGCCAGTGGTGGACCGACACGGAGTCGCCGAACCACTGGTGGGCGTTCTCGTGCGCGACGACGTAGGTGTTGGCGCCGCGGCGGAAGAAGGCCGTGTCGTAGGTCGAGCGGGTCTGGTTCTCCAGCGCGTAGCCGAGGTCGGGCGTCACGACGCCGCCCTGCGCCTCGAACGGGTACGGGCCGAAGTTCTCCGACAGGAACTCGACGACCTCGGGCGTGCGCTCGACGCTCGCCTTGGCCGCGTCGGAGTTGTCGCCCAGGCGCTCGGAGTACGCGTTGACGTACGGCTGGCCGGACGGGGTGGTGCCCTGACGGAGCTCGAACTGGCCGATCGTCAGGAACGTCAGGTAGGTGGCCTGCGGCTTGGTGCTGCGCCAGTTCCACCGGGTGTAGCCGTTGATCTGCCGGGTCTGGCCGACGAACGTGCCGTTCGAGATGGCCTCGACGCCGTTCGGGACGGCCACGTTGACGTCGAAGGTGGCCTTGTCGGTCGGGTGGTCGTTGGACGGGAACCACCAGGAGGCGATCTCCGGCTCACCGATGGCCAGCGCGCCGTCGGTGGTCTTCGTCCACGCCGTGAAACCGTTGCGGTCCTTCACGGTCGACGGGCTGTCGGCGTACGTGACGACGATGGTCAGGTCCTGGCCCTTGCGCACGCCACCGCGCGGGGTGAGCGTGAGCTCGCCGTCGTCGGAGACGAACGACGACGGCACGTTGTTCACCCGCACCGACTTCACCTTGAGCAGGAAGTCGAGGTTGAACTGCGTGAGGTCCTGGGTGGCCTTCGCCAGGATCGTCGTGGTGCCCGACAGCTGGTCGCCGTTCGGGTTGTAGTTGAGCCTGATGTCGTAGTGGGAGACGTCGTACCCACCGTTGCCGTAGGTCGGGAAGTACGGGTCGCCTGCGCCAGGTGCGCCAGGAGACGCCGCCAGCGCCGTCCCCGCGAAGAGCGTCATCGCGGCCGCGGACGCCACCGCGGCCGTCGCCTTGGTTCTGATCGACATGCGGCGGACGCTATCCAGACGATCTTGGACGAGCCACCGACTTCCGTAGGTTTCCTACCTGCTGAAAACCATTGACACAGTCGACTTGAGACGTTGGTGCAGCGCGCGTAGTTCGTCACGTTTTGCCTGCACTTCGACCACTTGGAGGCCTTTCGGTGCCGCAATCGCGCTACGGAACTCCTCCCGGCTGTCCACTGTGGAGTGTGGAATTCGGTAGCCCGCGCACAAAGCGGTCAGATCCGTCCCGTGCGGAGTGCCGAAAATCCTCTCGAAGCTCGCGTCGTACTCCGGAGCGCCTTGTTCCAGCAACGAGAAGATGCCGCCCCCGTCGTCGTTGAGCACGACGAGCGTGAGGTCCGGCAGGCGGTCGGCGAGCAGGCCGTTGCTGTCGTGCAGGAACGTCAGGTCGCCCATCAACGCGAACGACGGCCCGTCGTGCCGCAGCGCCAGGCCGATCGCCGTGGACACGCTTCCATCGATGCCCGCGGCACCCCGGTTGGCGTGCACGGCGACGTCCGGCCGCCGCTCGCCCGCGAAGTCGACGTCGCGGATCGGGTTGGAAGAGCCCACGAACAGCAGCGACCCCGACGGCATCGCCTGGGTGAGGTCGCGGGCGACGTGCAGCCCGGTCGGCCACGGCTCGGCGTCGAGCAGGTCGTCGACGGCCACGCTGACGTTCTTCACCGCGCTCTGCCACGTCTGGAGCCACTCGCCGTCGAGCGCCTGCGGCTCGGGCAGCCAGGTGGACGCGCGGGTGGCGGTGAACTGGACGTCCGGCCACTGCGCCTGGTCCCCGACCGCGTGCACGATCGGAGTGCTTCCCAGCAAGGCCTGCTGGCCCCGCGACAGCGTGACGCGGCCGACGACCAGCACCGCGTCGGGCCGCAGGTGCTCCGGCAGGCCCGCGTTGAGCAGCAACGACCCGTGCCGCAGCCCGCCGGGCGCGGTCGGTTCGGCGATCACCGGCCAGCCCAGCCGCGACGCCTTCAGCAGCCGTTCCGGCCGGTCGTCGCCGAGCAGCACCAGCGTGCGGGCGGGGAGGTCCGAGGCGCGCGTCTCGACGGTGAACGTGCGGTCCGTCTCCGTCCACGGGCCGCGCTCCGACTCCGGCCACGCGGTGTCGGACGGCGTGAGCGGCGGCCGGAAGGGCACGTTGACGTGCGACGGGCCGTTCGTGGCGATCGCCCGGCAGACCAGCGACCGCGTGACGGCCTCGTCGGCGCCCTCCGGCATGTGCAGGGTGGGGATGCCGAGCACGTCGTGCTGGTTGATCGTCTGGCTGGAGCCGGTGCGGTACAGGTCGACCGGGCGGTCCGCGGTCAGCGCGATCAACGGCACGTTCGTCAGCTGGGCCTCGATGACGGCGGGGTGCAGGTTCGCGACGGCCGTGCCGCTGGTGCACGTCACCACGGCCGGCTCACCGGTCTTGGCGAGCCCCAGCGCGAGGAATCCGCCACTGCGCTCGTCGATCCGCACGTGCACCGTGAGCAGGCCTTTCTGCTCGGCCTGGTGCAGCGCGAACGACAGCGGGGCGTTGCGCGAACCGGGGCACAGCACGACGTGCCGCACGCCGTTGCGCACCAGCTCGTCGACGATCACCCTCGCGTGCGCAGTTGACCCGTTCATCCCTCAATTGTCACCGGACGCGCTGAGAGGTCGCCCGCTGGTCTCAGCCGTGGCCGCCTAGAGTCTCGGACCGTGGCAGATCAGGAGCTCTTCGACCCGTCGTTGTGGAAGCCGATCGAGGGCTTCGACTTCACCGACGTCACCTACCACCGCGCGCTCGACCAGGGCACGGTCCGCATCGCGTTCAACCGGCCCGAGGTGCGCAACGCGTTCCGGCCGCACACGGTGGACGAGCTGTACCGGGCGCTGGACCACGCGCGGATGTCGTCGGACGTCGGGTGCGTGCTGCTGACCGGCAACGGGCCGAGCGCCAAGGACGGCGGTTGGGCCTTCTGCAGTGGTGGTGACCAGCGGATTCGTGGTCGCAGCGGCTACCAGTACGCCTCCGGTGAGACGGCCGAGACCGTCGATCCGGCGCGGGCGGGCCGGTTGCACATCCTGGAGTGCCAGCGCTTGATCCGGTTCATGCCGAAGGTCGTCATCGCGGTCGTGCCGGGGTGGGCCGCGGGTGGCGGGCACAGCCTGCACGTCGTGTGCGACCTCACGATCGCGAGCGCCGAGCACGCGAAGTTCAAGCAGACGGACGCGGACGTCGGCTCGTTCGACGGCGGCTACGGGTCGGCGTACCTGGCGCGGCAGGTCGGGCAGAAGTTCGCCCGCGAGATCTTCTTCCTCGGCCGCACGTACTCCGCCGAGGACATGTACAAGATGGGCGCGGTCAACGAGGTCGTGCCGCACGCCGAGCTCGAGACGACGGCGCTGCAGTGGGCGCGCGAGATCAACGGCAAGTCGCCGACGGCTCAGCGGATGCTCAAGTACGCGTTCAACCTGATCGACGACGGCCTGGTGGGGCAGCAGCTCTTCGCCGGCGAGACGACCCGGCTCGCGTACATGACCGACGAGGCCGTCGAGGGCCGCGACAGCTTCCTGGAGAAGCGCGACCCCGACTGGTCGAACTACCCGTACTACTTCTGAGTTCCGGGGCAGGTGCACATGCTCGACGAACTGCGCGCGGCGCTGACCGGCGGCGAACCGCTGGTGGACGGCCCGCTGGACGGCTGGGAGAAGCGGGCCGTGCTCGGCGTGCCCACCTCCGGGTCGACCGGCGAGCCCAAGACGGTGCTGCTCGACGCGGACGCGCTGACGACGTCCGCGGAGGCCACCCACGAGCGGCTCGGCGGGCCCGGCACGTGGCTGCTGGCGTTGCCGATGGGCCACATCGCGGGCGCGCAGGTGCTGGTGCGGTCGATCGTCGCCGGCACCACGCCCGGCGTGCTCGAACTGGCGGGCGGCTTCCGCGCGATGGGCTTCGCGCACGCCGCCCGGCCGGTGCTCGCCCAGCCCGGCCGCCACTACACCGCCCTCGTGCCCACGCAGCTCTCGCGGCTGATCGTGACCGAGGGACCGGGGCTGGAGGCGCTGCGGCAGTTCGACGGCGTGCTGATCGGCGGGGCCGCCACCCCGCCGAAGCTCCTGCAGCAGGCGCGCGCTCTGGGCGTGCAGGTCGTCACGACGTACGGCATGAGCGAGACCGCCGGCGGCTGCGTGTACGACGGCGAGGCCCTGCGGGGCGTGTCGGTGCGCACCGACGACGTGATCGAGATCAGCGGTCCGGTGCTGGCGCTGGGGTACCGCGGGGCTGCGGAACCGTTCGGCGAGTGGTTCCGGACCGGGGACCTCGGGCGGGTGCTCGACGGCAGGCTGGAGGTGCTCGGGCGCGCGGACGACGTGATCGTCACGGGCGGCGAGAAGGTGCCTCCGGTGCTGGTGGAACGGGCCCTGGCGACCGTGGACGGCGTGCTGGAGGCGTGCGTCGTGGGCGTGCCGGACGACGAGTGGGGTGCCGTGGTGGCCGCCGCGGTCGTGACGCGCGGGGTGGAGCCGTCGGTCGACGAGCTGAAGGCCGCGGTGGCCGAGGCCGTGGGACGGGCGGCGGCGCCGAAGCTGGTGCGGTTCGTGCACGAGCTGCCGTTGCGCGGGCCCGGCAAGGTCGACCGGACGGCCGTCGGCGCCCTTTTTAGGTGAACCTTTACCGCTGAGGACAACTCTCCCCGCGAAGCGCACGAACTCAGGCCGTGCGCGCTAGCGATGGGGGTTTCTTCATGCGCTACCTGTTACCGCTGGTCGCCGGAGCCGCCTTGGTGGCCGGGCTGGCGTCACCCGCCCAGGCGGCACCCGCCACGAACGAGTGGTCCGCTGACGTCAGCGGCCGCGCGGTCACGTGGGGCGGTTCGCCACGCACGGGCTTGATCGAGCTCGGCACGCACAGACTCGCTCAGCCCGCCAACGCGGTCACGGCGGCGGTGACCGGCGACGGCGTCGTCGACGTGCGCGGTCTGCGTGCGGACGGGCAGTGGACCGAGTGGCTGGAGGCGCCGGCGACCCAGCCGGTGGTCCTGCCGGTGACCACGTCCACGATCGAGACGCGCGTCGTTTTGAGCAGTGGCAAGGCTTCCCGTGTGAAGCTGACGGCCACGCAGGCTCCCGCGACGGTGGCCGCCGACGACGTTTCCGTTGCGGCCGCTGGACGTTCGTACCGCGTGTACGCCACGCGCGAGGGTCTGGTCGGCGGCACCACGGCGAACGGGCACGTGATCCGGTCGCGCGACCACTTCGTGGCGTTGCCGTCGCGGCGTGGGCTGGCCAACAAGAACTCCGGCAACTACAGCGTGCAGGTGTGCGCGTCGAACGGCCGTTGCGAGTGGGCTCCGGTGTGGGACGTCGGCCCGTGGAACACCAAGGACGACTACTGGAACCCGGCCGCCACCCGGCAGATGTGGAAGGACCTGCCGCAGGGCAAGCCCGAAGCGCAGGCCGCGTACGAGGACGGCTACAACGGCGGCAAGGACGAGTTCGGCCGCAAGCCCGCGAACCCGGCCGGCATCGACCTCGCCGACGGCACGTTCTGGGACGGCCTCAAGCTCACCAACAACGCCTGGGTGACCGTGACGTACCTGTGGACGGGCTCCGGTCCTCTCGGGACGGTGCGCACCTCCGCGGCCAACGGCACGGTGAACGTCCGCAGCGGCGCGAACTCCTCGTCCTCGCAGGTGGGTCTGGCCGCGAACTACGCGCAGGTCAGGGTGACCTGCCAGCTCACCGGTGAGTCGGTGTCGGGCACGCAGGGCACGTCGAACGTCTGGTACCGCATCGCCTCCGGCAAGCACATCGCCAAGGCGTACACCGCGGGTGTGTCCGGCGCACCTGCCTGCTGATACACCCCTTCGGCGGGTCCTCAGGAGCCATACCGGAGGATGGAGGCATGGCCTCAGTCGTCCAGTGGATCCAGGGGACCCGCCCGCGCACGCTGCCGAACTCGATCGCGCCCGTGGTCGTGGGCGGCGCCGCGGCGCACCACATCGACGAGTTCAGCGCGCTCTACACGGTGCTGGCGCTGATCGTCTCGGTGGCGTTCCAGGTCGGCGTGAACTACGCCAACGACTACTCCGACGGCATCCGCGGCACCGACGACAACCGGGTGGGGCCGTTCCGGCTGACCGGGTCGGGCGCGGCCGAGCCCGCGAAGGTGCGGCTGGCGGCGTTCATCTCGCTCGGCGTCGGCGCGCTGGCCGGTGTGGCGCTGGTGGCGATGTCCGGGCACTGGTGGCTGCTCGCGTTCGGCGCGGTGTGCATCGCCGGGGCGTGGTTCTACACGGGTGGCAAGCGCCCGTACGGCTACGCGGGGCTCGGCGAGATCGCGGTGTTCCTGTTCTTCGGGCCGGCCGCGGTGCTCGGGACGTTGTACGTGCAGACCGGGGAGATCACCGGCATCGGCATCGGCGCGTCCATCGCGATGGGCTCGATCTCGGCCGCGGTGCTGGTGGCGAACAACCTGCGGGACATCCCGACGGACGCCGTGTCGGGCAAGCGGACCCTGGCCGTGGTGCTGGGCGACAAGGACACGCGGCGGCTCTACCTGGCGTTGATCGCGGTGCCGTTCCTGATCGCGCTGGGCATGGTCGTGCGGGTGCCGTACGCGCTGCTGGCGTTCCTCGCGGCGCCGATCCTGCTGCCCGCCGTGCGGCGCGTCGCCGCCGGACGGGGTGGGCGCGACCTGATCCCGGTGCTGCAGTTCACCGGGATCGCGATGCTGGCGTGGGCCGTGCTGGTCAGCGCCGGGCTCGTGCTGGACTGAGGTCCGCTACCAGGCGTCTTCGGTGAACTGGATGGGTTCGTCGTCGTCGCGGGGCTGGGGCCTGCGCGGCGGTGGTGGCGGGGCGGCCTCGCCGACGATCAGCTCGTCGAGCCGCGCGCGATCTGCTTCGAGTGCCTGACGCACCAACGGGTCGTGGCTCGCCTCGCCGGCGAGGACCTGGCGCCAGCTGAGGCCGGCGCCGCGCGCGATGCGGTCGGCGAGCTGACGCATCGCCGGTGACGCGTCGCCGGACTTGGCGAACTGCATGACCCTGCGGATGTCCTCAGTGGACGGTTCCTTGCCGCGCAGACCCTGCTGGGTGGCGCGCATCGTGCGTTCCGCCTCGGCGACGGCGTTGGTCAGGAAGTCCTCCGCCGCCTGGATGTCCGGTGTCCGCCAGGCCGTCATCACCACTTGTCCTCCGTGAAGATGTCCGGGGCGTTCTCGTCGCCGTCGTCACCGCGGTTCCGGCGCGGGTCCTGGGCGTTCATGATCTCCTCGGGCGTCAGGCCCTCCTGGAGCATCTGGAACGCCTGCTTCATCTTCTTGACGTTCTCCTGCTGCATGGACTGGACGTCCGGGTCCTGCGCGGCCTTGCCGGAGACGACGTCCTCCCAGGTGAACTCGCCCGCGTCGACCTTGCGCTTGAGCGCCTTGAGCTGCTCGGGCGCGTCCCTCTCCTGCGCGGCCCGCTCGACCTGCTGCGCGATCGCCTTGAAGTCGACCGGCGGGACGGGCGGCAGCGGGGTGTCCTTGAGCCGGTTGGCGAGGTCCTGCGCCTCCTTGAAGCGCGCGTCGACCTGCGCCTCGGCGGCCCGCAGCTCGGGGGACTTCCAGCTGTCGTTCGGGGTGGTCATGCTCTCAGTTCTCCCTGCCGAAGACGCCGCGCCGGATCGGCCTCGCGTCGCCGCGGATGTCGCTGACGTCTGCGCGCCGCGCGGTGGTGCGCCACTGCCGGAAGTCCACTTCGGACAGCCCGAGCGCCTGGGCGACCTCGTAGTTCTCGCCGAGGTAGTGCAGCACGGCCTGGTCGCCCAGGACGCCGACGATCTCGAACTCCGCGTCGCGGTAGGTGCAGATCGTGCGGACCAGTTGGAGGTCCTCCACAACCGCGTCCGGGACCTCCAGGTACCGGGCTTCGCCGTCCTGGGTGAAGTCCTCCGGCGCCGGCTGGCCCGCGAGCGGGTGCAGCAGGACGCTGCCGGGGGTGTCGCCGAAGTCGACGTCGAAGTCCTGGCCGCGGTACCGGCCGATCAGTCCACGACGGACGGTCGGGCGGTGCGCGATCGGGGCCTGCCAGTACCTTCCGGGCCCGAAGCCGACGTCGCCGGTCGGGATCCAGCCGGTCTGGCGGTGGACGTACTTGCCGACGCTGCGGCCCTGGGCGTTCGCGGGGTCGAAGCGCCACAGCTCCGTGCCCGCGGGGAGCTCGGCGAGGTCCATGACGTACTCGGGGATGGGCGTGGTGCTCGGCGTGTAGCCGGTGCCGGTGAACGGGACCGGGTAGACGCGGGTGGTGCCCATCTTCTGCGCGCCGTCGAGCGTGGGGCCGCCGAAGCTCGTGGCGAAGAGCTCGGTGGTGTGGGCGTAGAAGCGCAGGACGTACTGCGTGCCCCTGGGCCAGTCCGCGACCTTGTCGACGCCGAACGCCTCGGCGAACTGGTCACCCGTGCCCTGCGGGAAGTCCTGGCCGCGCGTCACGAACCCGGCCGCGCGGTGCGGTTCGAACTTGCCGGGCACCACGACGTTGCCCAGGTAGAGCTGCGCGATCGCGGGGTGGACGATCTTCTGCAGGATCGTCCCCGGCCCGATGCCGGCCGCCTTCTCGACTGTCTGCGGGGTGCTCATCCCGGGTTCTTCTCCTTCCACCGCTGCAGGAAGTCGGTGCGGTCGACCTGCACGTCCTGGAGCTCGTGCTCGTCGATCGTCGCGGTGAAGCCGTTGTACTGGTCGCCTTCGAGCCCGTTCTGCTGGGCCCAGACGTACTCGCCACCCGCGTACCCGGCCTCGGCCTTGCCGTTCGTCGTGCTGATCACGTTGAACGGCTGGCCGCGCCACGTCGCTTTGCAGGTCTCCTGGTACCAGGCGTCGAGGTCCTTCGTGGCGACCGTCTTGAGCTCACGGTTGCCGTACGTCTGGAAGCCCTCGGCGTTCGCGTACGCCTGGTTGGGGATCTTGCGCAGCCAGACGTGTTCTTGGTCCTCCGCACCGGCGAAGTACGTCTCGCCCCGGTACTCGGCGATCTCCTGGGAGTAGTGGGTCATCAGAGCTTCGTCCAGCCGAACTTGCGGTCGTACACGGCGTGCAGTTTCTCAGTTCCGTCCGCGTTCACCTGCCAGATCTCGGCACGATCCGGCAACGGAGTGCCGCCGTCGACCCGCCACTCCGGCATGCCGCCCATCGTGGAGCCCGTGCCGGTGAACGGGTCGTACCCGTCGTAGGTCTTCGTGGTGCCGCCGGCGGCCGCCATCTGCTGCTGCGACTGCTGGTAGTGCTGCTGCTCCTGCGGCGACTGGTACTGGTTCGGACCGTACGGCCCGGGCTGGGTGAAGTCCGGCACGTCCTTCTTCGGACCGCCGAACGGCACGTTGTGCGCGCCCTGGTTCTGGTCGGTGATCTCGTACCTCAGCTGCATGGCCTGCTGCGCACCCTGCGGGATCGGCGTCCAGCCCTGGCCCTTGTCGTCGAGCGCCAGGCCGTCTCTGAGCCCCTGCGGGGTGTTGACGCCGACCACGTCCTGGCCGCGGGCGATGGAGCCGCCCATCTGGTTCTGCCAGGTCTCCTGCTTGCTACCGGCCGCGTGCGGCTGGTCGGGCAGGTAGGTGCTGAGCGCGCCCTGGTTGAGGGCCTTGGTGACGATGTCGCCGGAGTCGACCTTGATCTGGTTGCGCACGTCGGCCACGTGCTGGGCCTCGTCCGCGGTGAGGTTCGTGGACAGCCGCTGGCTCAGCTCGACGTAGCGGTCGCGGTCGGCCTGGTTGGGCAGGATCTGCTCCAGCTGGTGCTGGTAGCCCTGGCCCTGGGCGGACATGGCGGCGGCGTCGAAGTGGCCCTTGAGGTCGGGGCTGGTGGGAGGCGGCGGGGTGCCGCCGTCGCCGCTGCCGTTGCCGTCGGTGTGGTCGCCGGTGTGGTCCGCGGGCTTCGGGTCCGGGGTGGGGTCGTGGTCCGGCTTCGGGTCCGGGGTGGGATCGGTGTCGGGGTGGGCGTCGTGGGGCTTGGGGTCGTCGGCGCCGCTGGTGTCGGTGTCGTGGGGCTTGGGGTCGCCGTTGTGAGGCTTCGCGTCGCTGTCGTGGGGCTTGGGGTCAGCGTCGTGCGGCTTGGTGCCGGGGTCGCTCGGCGTGGTGTCGTGGGGCTTCGTGCCGGAGTCGCCCGGGGTGGTGTCGTGCGGCTTGGTGCCGGAGTCGCTCGGCGTGGTGTCGTGCGGCTTCGTGCCGGGGTCGCCCGGGGTGGTGTCGTGCGGCTTGGGGTCGTGCGCGCCGGTGGGGGTGGTGTCGTGGGGGCGCGGGGACGACGGGTCGTGCGGCGCGGTGCCAGACGGCGTGTGGTCCGCGCCGGTGCTCGGGGACGGGTGTCCCGGAGGCGACGGGAGGCCGCCGCCTGAGCTCGGCGTGTGGTCCGTGGTGGGGCTCGGGTGGCCGGGAGGAGAAGGCAGGCCGCCGCCGGTGCCGGCCGGGGACGGAGCCGTCGTGGTGCCCGCGCTCGCGGTCGGGTGGTCCGGCGGGGTGGGCAGGCCGGAGCCGTGGCTAGGCGGGGTGGGCAGGCCGGCACCGCCGTGAGATCCGGGAGGCGTGGGCAAGCCCGAGCCACCATGAGAGTCAGGAGGCGTGGGCAGGCCGCTGCCCGAACCACCTGGAGTCGGGTGCGTTCCCGGCGGCGTGGGCAGGCCCGAGCCGGAGTGCGATCCCGGAGGCGTGGGCAGGCCGCTGCCCGGCGTCTGGTGCGATCCCGGAGGCGTCGGCAAGCCTGAGCCGCCGTGCGTGCCGGGAGGCGTCGGGTGGCCCGAGCCCGAGGTCGGGCGGCTGTCCGGGCCCGCGTGCGAGCCGGTGCCTGCGGGTGGTGTGGGCAGGCCCGTGCCGGTGGGGCGGGGGCCGCCTGAGGCCGGGGTGTTCGAGGCCGGGGTGGGCGGGCTGGGCAGGCCTGCTCCGTGGCCGGGTGGGGTCGGGAGGCCTGACGGCTTCGGGGTGCCCGTCGGGGCGCCTGCGCTCGGGAACGACGGGACGCCGCCCGCTCCTGGGCGGGAGCCGGAGCTCCTGGTCTGGTCGCCGCCCGCGCCGCCGGGCGCCATGGGGGCGCCCATGGGCATGGCTCCGCCCATCGGGGTCTGGTGCTGGGCCGGGGGTGCGGCTGCTGGGGCCGCTGCTGCCGCGTGGGTGTTGTCCAGGCGTGGGGCCGGGCCGTGGGCTCCTGGGCCACCGGACGGGACGCCGCCACCGCCGCCACCACCCGTGGAGACGCCTCCTGGGTGGACCGGGGCACCTCCGCCGCCTCCGCCGCCGCCCAGCGAGGGTGGGGCTGCTGCCGCTGGGCCCGTCGTGGTGGCGGCGTGGGTGGTGGTCGGGGTGTCCGCGGAGTGCGGGAGGGTGGGTGGGGCTGCCGCCGGGGCGCCGCCTGGGGCGGAGACGGCGGCCGGTTTGGTCTCGTCGGCGCCGCCGGGTGGGGTGTAGATCTCGCGGACCTTCGAGCCCACGTCGTGGCCTCGGTCGGCGATCTCGGTCACCGAGTCCTTGATGGAGGCGGCGTCGTCGCTGATGTCGCGGACGGCGTTGCGGACGTCGCGGCCCGCCTCGGCCACCTCCTGGGTGGCGTTCATCGCCTCGGCGAGGGAGTCGGCGTCCTTCAGCTTGCCGATGGCGGAGAAGACCCGGCCCACGGCGTCGAAGAGCGCTTTGACGTCGGCGATGAGCTTCTGGACCGTGTCGATGATGTCCATGACGCGGCGGTAGATCTGGTAGGCGTTCCAGACCATCTCGGCGGCCTTGATCCAGCCCGCGACCGGGATCCAGACGGTGGCGGCGGCCTCGAGGAGCTTGTTGACCAGGTAGTCCAGCAGGCGCGCGGCCTGCTTGCCGAGGGCCTCAGCCCCACTAGCCACCGTGTCGAAGCCCTTGGCGATGAGCTGGGCCACGCCCATCTCGGCCAGCAGGCCCGCCTTCCAGCCCAGGGCGATGTACTTCTCGTGGGCTTTTGCGGCGTCGCCGTCCCAGTGGCCGCGGACCTTGCCCACGGCGTCGGTCAGGTTGTACGAGACGTCGTTCATGGCGTTGCCGACCATGCGCCAGGCGTCGCCGTCCGCGCGGATCTTCGACCAGTCGCCGGTGATCGGCGTGATGATCGTGGAGACCAGCGACTCACCGGTCACGGCCTCGAACACCCAGTTGACGGCCTGGACGCCCCAGCCCTGGTCGCGCAGGACGTCGTTCAGGGACGCCGTGTCGACGTCGGGCTTCTTCAGGGACGCCGCGACGGGACGCGGGTCGTGGTACGCGGTGGTCACTTCAGCAACCCGTCCAGGATGCGGCGCTGGAGAGCGTCGATGTCGTCGTACGTCTTGGCCGTCGCGTCCACCGCGGAGGCGGCGCCCTCGAGCTTCGACTTGCCGAAGTCGAGCGTCTCGTCGAACAACGCCTGCACGATGTCCACGCCCGGCTGGAGCAACGAGAGCAGGCCGGTGAAGCCCGCCTTGTCGCACGCCGTGGCGTGGACGTACTTGCGGATCGTGTCGAACTCTTGGGCTTCGGTGCGCAGGTACTCGGCGTACGCGCGCAGCTCGGCCGCGTCGGTGAACAGCGACGACACAGCGTCCCCCCTGCGGACTCAGGTGCTCAGGTCACGCTGTGACGCACAGCTCTCGTCACCAGTTCCCCGTGCGGTGGAAGTTGTCCAGACGTTCAAGGCAAGGATCTAGGTGCATGCCCTGCGCGGCTACCCATGTGTCGTCGTAATAGGTGTTCGCGTAACGCTCGCCGCCGTCGCACAGCAACGTCACGACGCTCCCCCGCGCCCGCGACTGCCTCATCTCGGCGACGATCTGGAACGCTCCCCAGAGGTTCGTGCCGGTAGAGCCGCCGACCCGGCGCCCGAGCACGTCCTCGGCGTACCGGATCGTCGCGACCGACGACGCGTCCGGCACCTTGATCATCCGGTCGATCACGGCGGCGATGAACGACGGCTCGACGCGCGGCCGCCCGATCCCCTCGATGCCGGACCCGCGCGTCGCCACCAGGTCGGGGTTGCCGTCCCGCCAGGAGTCGAAGAACACCGAGTGCTCGGGATCCACGACGGCCAGGCGCGTGTTCAGCTTCTGGTAGTGGATGTACCGGCCGATCGTGGCCGACGTGCCGCCCGTGCCGGCGCCCACGACGATCCAGTCGGGCTCCGGCGACGGCTCCAGCCGCATCTGCTCGAAGATCGACTCGGCGATGTTGTTGTTGCCCCGCCAGTCCGTCGCGCGCTCGGCGTGCGTGAACTGGTCCATGAAGTGGCCACCGAGCTCGGCGGCGAGGCGCCGGGACTCGTCGTACAACGCCGACGGCTCGTCGATGAAGTGGCACCTGCCACCCTGGCGTTCGATCAGCGCGACCTTCTCCGCCGAGGTCGACCGGGGCATGACCGCGATGAACGGCAGCCCCAGCAGCCGCGCGAAGTACGCCTCCGACACCGCCGTGGACCCCGACGAGGCCTCGATCACGGGCGTGCCACCGGTGATCCAGCCGTTGCAGATCGCGTAGAGGAACAGCGACCGGGCGAGCCGGTGCTTCAACGAACCCGTGGGGTGCGTCGACTCGTCCTTCAGGTAGAGGTCGATGCCCCATTCGAGCGGCAACGGGTAGCGCAGGAGATGCGTGTCGGCGGAACGGTTCGCGTCCGCCTCGATGATCCCGACGGCCTCGCACACCCAGTGCCTGGTCCGGCTGCAAACACGGTCAACGGAGGTACTCACACCTGGGACGATAACGGCGCGAAGGCCCTATGCCTGGGTGAGAGGACCTTCGTCACCACGCAGTTCCGACCGCAGCTTGTCGCGCTCCGCCTTGCGGGTCTGCTGGTGCGTGTTCAGGCCCACGGCCACGCGCTGCCGCAGGCTCTTGAAGATGAACAACGACGCCGGCAGCGCCACGACCACGCCCACGGCGAGGGCGGGCAGCAAAGGAACCTTGAACAACAGCAGCGCGCCGGTCACCACCACGACGAGGCCGAGGCGGGCGAGGACGTAGAGCGTCACATCACGAGCGAGCACCCGTTCAGGTTACGTCGCCTTCTTCGTCGACGGTGTTCGGGCGTCCCTCGAAGCGGGTGGAGAGCACCACGGTGGTGCGCGTGCGGGCCACGCCGGGGATGCGCCGGAGCCGTCCGAGCGCCCGCTCCAGGTCGTCGACGGTGGCCACCCTGACCTTGACGATGAACGACTCGTCGCCCGCCACCCGGTAGCAGGACTCGACCTCGTTGAGCTCGGCCAACGCGACCGCGACCTCGTTGTCGTCGGCGATGTCGGTGGGGTGGATGCCGATCAGGGCGGTGACGCCCAGGCCGACCGCGCTGGGGTCCACGACCGCGTGATAGCCGACGATGACGCCGCTCGACTCGAGCTTGCCGACCCGCTCGTGCACGGCGGAGGCGGAGAGGCCCACCTGCCGTCCGAGGTCGGCGTACGTGGCACGACCGTTGGCGCGCAGTGCGGCGATGATCTGTCGATCAAGAGCATCCACCCGCGACACCCTATGCCCACGGAGTGCCTGCGGACCGCCTACCCCGTGTCCGAATCGCCCCTGTCGTCCCTTACTACCTCTTTACCAAAAAACAAGCGTTCGAGTACCTGATGGGTCAGATGCCACGATCAGACCGGAACGTCTGATCTGAGGAGGACGAGTGACTGCAGCCACCGAGCGGCTCTTGACGCCTGGGGAAGTCGCCAATCTGTTCCGGGTCGACCCGAAGACCGTGACCCGATGGGCCACCGCAGGTCGCATCGGCTCGATTCGCACCCCTGGAGGACATCGCAGGTTCCGTGAGACCGAGGTGAAGCAGCTCCTGTCGGAGCTGACGACCGAGGCAACTGAACCCGTCCGCCACTGAAACCGTAGTAATCCCTGTGCCGCGGGTAATCTCGTGGCAAAGGGAGGTGGCGACACGATGATCTACCTGCTGGCGGTGATCGGTGCGCTCACCGTGGCTGTGCTCGTGTGGCGAGCGTTCGCCCCGCAGCACTCGGAGTACACCCCAGGCCGCAAGGTGATCGCACCGGACGACGACCCGGAGTTCCTGCGCAAGCTCGACGAGCAGCGCAAGCGCGACGAGTGAACGGAAAAGGGGCCCTGATCGCAGGACCCCTTTCCGCCACTTAACGAACTGAAGTACCGCTCAGGCGTGCGGGAAGTCGTCTGCCACGACGGCGGCGAGTTCCAGCAGGGCCAGGCGGGTCTCCGGCGCGAGCTGGTCCAGCGCGATCTCGGCGCCCTCTTCGAGGTGCTCGTCGAACGGCAGGCGGACCACGGCACGGCAACGCTGCTGGAAGTGGGCGGCGAGCTTGTCGAGGTCGACCTTGCCCGACTTCGGGCGCACCGAGTTGATGACGCACACGGACTTCGCGACCAGTTCGCGGTAGCCGTGCGCCTCCAGCCAGTCGAGCGTCGCGGCGGACGTCTGCGCGCCGTCGACCGAGCCGGACGACACCAGCACCAGCGAGTCGGCCTCGTCGAGGACACCCTTCATCGCCGAGTGCATCAGGCCGGTGCCGCAGTCCGTGAGCACGATGTTGTAGAAGTGCTCCAGCAGGTCCACCGTGCGCCGGTAGTCCTCTTCGCTGAACGCCTCCGACACGGACGGGTCCTGCTCCGAGGCGAGCACTTCGAGCCGCGCCGGCGACTGCGAGGTGTACGCGCGCACGTCGCTGTACTTCTTGATCTTCGGCGCGTCGCGCAGCAGGTGCCGCACGGTCGCCGTGGTCTCGCGCGGGATCTTCAACGCCAGCGTGCCGCGGTCCGGGTTCGCGTCGACCGCGATGACCCTGTCGCCGCGCAGCGACGAGAACGTCGACCCCAGCGTCGTGGTCGTCGTGGTCTTGCCGACACCGCCCTTCAGGGACAGCATCGCGATCTTGTAGCACCCGCGCAGCGGCTGGTTGATCCGCGCGATCAGCTCACGGCGGCGCACGTCGGCGGGGCTCTCGCCCAGGTTGATGGCGCCACCGGTGATCGAGTGCAGCGACTTGCGCCAGCCGGACGTCGGCGGGCGCTTCTCCTTCTTGATCAGCTGCTGCGACGACACCTGCTCGGCCTGCGAGCGGTACTGCTGCTGCGGGAAGTTGTTCGGGAACTGCTGGCCCGCGAACTGGCCGTACTGGGCCGTGTTGCCCTGGACGGGCTGCGGTCCGGTGTGAGGCCCTGACTGGCCGCCGCTCACCTGGTAGCCGCCGGACTGCGAGCCGGGCGCCGGGTAAGCGCCGGACGGACCGCCGGAGACCTGGTACCCACCGGACTGCGAGCCGGGCGCCGGGTAAGCGCCCGACGGGCCACCGGAGACCTGGTACCCACCCGACTGCGAACCCGGTGCCGGGTACGGCCCTGACGAGCCTTCGGGGACCTGGTACGCGCCTGAGGCGTGGCCGGGGACCTGGTAGTCGGGGACCGGGTGCGAGCCTGATTGGCCGCCACCGGCGTGGTGCGGGCCGGACTGCTGCGGGTCGAGGTAGGCCGCCGCCTGCGGGTCGACGTACTGCGGGCCGGAGCCCTGTTCCTCACCCGGTGGTTGCCATGTCACCGCTGTGGCCCTCCCTGAGCAAGAGAGACCGAGACTTCCCCGACCCCCAGGCTGCGACGGTACGCAACCACCAACGGTTCCATCGACCTGGGGGCTTAACTCGTTAGAGACCGGCGTACGAATGCAACCCGGTAGTGACCAAGTTGATGAAGAACAGGTTGAAGACGTTCAGGGCGAAGCCCGCGACGTTGATCCAGGCGGCCCCGCGGCCACGCCAACCGGCCGTCGCACGGGCGTGAAGGTATGCCGCGTAGACCACCCACGAGACGAACGCGACCGTCTCCTTCGGGTCCCAGCCCCAGAACCGGCCCCACGCGGCCTCGGCCCAGATGGCGCCGCAGATGATCCCGGCCGTGAACAGCGGGAACGCGAGCACGGTGGTCCGGTACGACATGCGGTCGAGCACGTCGGCCGAGGGCAGCTTCGGGAAGCGGTCGGCCTTGCGGTCCTTGAGCAGGTAGAGGATCGACGTCACGCCCGGGATCAGCAGCACACCGGACGAGATCGAGATCACCGAGACGTGGATCACCAGCCAGTACGACCGCAGCGCGGGCTGGACCGGCGCGGACTCGGCGTACAGGACCGTGCCGCCGAGGAACAGCAGCACCAGGATCGGCGTGAGCACGAACGCGCCGAGGCGGCGGATCGGGAACTTCGCCATCAGCACGATCCACGTCACCACGGCCGCGAGGCACAGCAGCGACATGTACTCGTACATGTTGCCCCAGGGGGCCCGGCCGGCGGACAGACCGCGCATGACCAGCGACCCGAGGTGCAGCACGGCGCCGAGGACCGTCAGCGCGGCGCCCATGCGGCCGATGCGCTCGGACCGGGTGAGCTCGGTCTTCGGTTCGTCGGTGAGGATCGTCGGCCCACCGGCTCCGGCCAGCGCCTCCGCCTTGCGCGGCGCACGGGTGAAGGCCTGCTCCACCGCGTACAGCATGATCGCGAAGAGGTAGACGCCCAGCGCGCTGCGGTACAGCCAGTCGCTGTACGTCGCGAGGGTCTCGTTGACCGGCATCAGGACTTCTCCTCGTTCAGAACCGCGCGGGCGAGCCGCGTGAACTCCTCGCCGTATCCCGCCTGGTCAGTGCGGGCGAGCCCACCGACCTCGACCAACGTACGCCCGTCCTCCAGACGGGTCGCACGCACCCACACCCTGCGGCGCTTGACGGTCAGCGAGACCCCCAGGCCGAGGATGATCAGGACGGCGAACGCGAGCACGTACCCCTGCGTGGGGTCGTGCGAGACCTGCAACGACACCCAGTCGTGCACGGAGTCGAAGCGCACCTTGGTGCCGTCGTCGAGCGCGATCTCCTCGCCCAGCGCGAGGTTCTTGCGCGCGACCTTGGCCAACCGGCCCTGGTCGACCATCTTCTGGTCGATCGAGAAGATCGACTGGCCGCGGCCGTCGTCCACGCCGAGATCGCCGCGGTACACGTCGACGGCGACCATCGGGTTGTTCAGCGCGGGGTACTTCGAGTTCAGGATGTTGCCGTGCAGCAACGGCGTCGGCGCCAGCAGGCCGGTGACCGCGATCTGGTTCTTGCGGCGCGTCTCGGAGTCGGTGATGCCCGGCGGGTCGAACTTCGTGGCGCCCTCGGAGGCCAGCGTGATCTGGTCGCTCGGCAGCCACTGGATGCCCTGCGTGCGCTTCTCGCCGTTGGGGAACGTCACCGTGAACGTCGGCGTGTAGCCGTGGCCGAGCAGGTAGACGCGGTCGCCCTCGGTGCGCAGCGGGTGGTTGACCTGCAACGTGTACGGCTTCCACGTGTTCGCCGCGAGGTCGTCGCCTGACTGGTAGCGGATGTCCGACTGGAAGCCGACGGGCTGGCCGTTCTCCAGGTACTCGGCGGAGAACTTGCCGATCTCGACGCAGAACGGCGTGAGGTCGGTGCCGTCGATCCGCAGGCCCGGCCGGAACGTGTCGTAGTTGAAGATGCCGCCGTTGCAGAACTGGCCGCCGTTGGCCTGGACGATGACCTGGCCCTCGTAGCTGAACATCTTGCCCAGCGCGAACGACACCAGCAGGCCCAGCAGCGCGAAGTGGAAGACGAGGTTGCCGGTCTCGCGCAGGAACCCGCGTTCGGCGCTGACCGTGTCCTCGCCGGCGTCCATCCGCCAGCCGCGCAAAGCCTTGCGCGCCTTGCCGATCGCCTCTTCCGGCGTGATGTCGAGCTCGGCCTGCACGTGGTGCGGCATGCGCGAGAGGTTGCGCGGCGTCAGCACGGGCTTCGCGCGCATCTGCTTGAAGTACTCCCACGTGCGGGGCAGCAGGCACCCGACGAGGGACGTGAACAGCAGCAGGTAGATCGCGGCGAACCAGGCCGTGCCGTAGACCTCGAAGAACCCGAGCTTGAGCAGCAGCTCGCCCCACCAGCCGTGCTCGGCGACGTACTCGTCGACCTTGCGGCTGTTCAGCGACCGCTGCGGCAGCAACGCTCCGGGCATCGCCGCGAGCGCGAGCAGGAACAGCAGGGTCAGCGCGGTCCTCATCGAGGTGAGGCCGCGCCACGTGTTGCGGAGGAAGGCGATCACTAGAGCGGCAGCCTCACGACGTCGACGAACGAGTAGCGCAGCCACCCGACGAACTCGCCCCACAGGCCGGTGACCAGCGCGATCCCGACCAGGATCAGCAGCACGCCACCGAAGATCTGCACCTGCCGCGCGTGCGTGCGCAGCCACTTGGTCACGCCCAGCGCCCACCGCGCGCCGAGCGCGAGCACCACGAACGGCAACCCGAGCCCGAGGCAGTAGGCGAGCACCAGCACGGCCCCGCGCGCCGTCGACGACCCGATCTCCGTGCTCCGGGCCACCGCCAGCACGCCCGCGAGCGTCGGCCCGAGGCACGGCGTCCACCCGAGCGCGAACACGGCCCCGAGCACCGGCGCCCCGAGGAGCCCCGCCTTGGGCTTGGTGTGGAACCGCACGTCCTTCTGCAGCGCCGGCACCAGCCCGAGGAACACGAGTCCCATGAGGATCGTGACGACGCCGCCGATGCGCTGGAACAGATCCGCGTTGAGGAACAGGGCGTCGGACGCGCCGAGGATCGCCATGGAGGCCAGCGCGAACACGACCGTGAACCCGGCCACGAACAGCAGACTCGCGCCCGCCACCCGCCAGCGGCCCTGCCTGGCCGGCTCGTTCGCCTCGACCCGCGGCGCTTCCGCGCCGACCAGTCCGGCCAGGTAGGCGAGGTAGCCGGGGACGAGCGGCACCACGCACGGGGACGCGAAGGAGATGAAACCAGCGAGCAGGGCGACCCCGGTGGCCAGCAGCAACGGCCCGGAGATCGCCAGATCGGTGGGGTTCACGGAGTTCAGGGTAGGTAGTTGCCCAGATCACGCGCCCACCGGTGTCCGCTTTTCAGGTTCCTGTAAGGCGTCGGTGATCCCGCATCTTTCGAAACCGCCACCTGAGACAACGGTTGGGCCAAAAGTACGTACGATTGCCGCTTGTGGGTGACATCACGGTTGCTTAGCGTCAGCACATGCGACGCACCCGGCTCGTCCTCCCGGCGCTCACGATGGCAGCGCTGGCTCTGTTCGCGCAGGCACCGGTGGGCGCGGCCCCGGCGATGGAGTGGCGCGAGGTCTTCAACGAGGACGGCAGCATCACCCAGGCGCTGACCCCGAAGGCGCCGCGCGAGAAGTCGTCGGAGTTCCGGCTGCTCGCGGCGGCCGACGTGGTCGAGGTCCAGAAGACCGGTGACTCGGCGGACCGGTTCGACCTCGTGTTCGTCGGCGACGGCTACACGGCCGACGACCTGGAGACGTACTCCGCCAACGTGAAGAGCAAGTGGGAAGAGCTCTCCGCGGTCGAGCCGTTCAAGAGCTACAAGGAGTACTTCAACGTCTGGCAGGTCAACGTGATCTCGCCGGAGTCCGGTGTGGACCACGACCCCACGAAGGGGATCCTGAAGAACACCGCGCTGGACATGGGTTTCTGGTGCCAGGGACGGGACCCGCAGACCGAGCGGCTGCTGTGCGTCAACGAGACCAAGGCGAAGGAGTTCGCCGCGCTCGCCCCGGCGGCCGACCAGGTGATCGCGCTCGGCAACACCGCGAAGTACGGCGGCGCCGGCGGTTCGGTGGCGACGGCGTCCGGGTCGAACGCGCAGGCCGGGCAGATCGCCATCCACGAGCTCGGGCACTCGATCGGCGGCCTCGCCGACGAGTACGACTACCCGTACGCCAACTACACCGGCACCGAGCCGCGTGAGATCAACGTGACCAAGGACCCCACCGGCGCGAAGTGGGGCGAGTACCTCGGCCAGCCGTCGCCGGACGGTGGCGTGATCGGGCCGGTCGAGGGGGCGCGGTACTACAAGACCGGGCTGTACCGGCCGACCGCCAACTCGATCATGCGGACGCTCGGCAAGGAGTTCAACTCGATCGGCCGGGACGCGATGGTCAAGGCGTTCAAGGCGAAGATCCCGTCGCTGAACGAGCCGGTGACGCCGCCCGCGAACCAGCGATAGCTCCCACCACCGAAGAGGACCCGGTTTCCCGGGTCCTTTTTCGTGCGCGCAGCGGACTGCTTCTGGACAACTAGTTGACATTTCGCGGTAATTGTTCGGAGCCGCCCTTTTTCGCGGGAATGCCGGGATACGGTGTCGCGCCTGCCACGCGAACCGTCGAAGGGCAAAAGAATGGTCAAGCACGACGTCATCGACGTGGGCGTGCGCCAGCAGATGCTGTGGATCGGCTCCGACGCGTACCCGTTGAAGGGCATCACACGGGTCAGCTCCCACACCTGGGTTCCGCGCCGGGGGCTCGCCGTCTGGCGGTTCGCGAAGTCCGTCGCCGGGATGTGGTTCACCGGCGTCCTGGTCCTGGTGGTGCTGTCGGTCGTCGTCTCGGTGCAGGTCGACGGGATGCCCGGCCTGGACCTGATCCCCGTGCTGGTGCTGCTGGGCCTGGTGGCCGCGACCGCGGTCAAGGCCGTGCGGCTGGCCTCGTGGCTGAGGTCGAGCTTCCACATGCTCGACGTCGAGACCGCCAGCTCGTCGACCACCGCCCTCTCCAGCAGGGACCCGTCGGTCGTGCGCGAGCTCGTCGGGCGGATCACCCACGCGATCAACCACCCGATGGCCGAGTTCCAGATGCGGGTCGACAACTTCCACCTCGGTGACGTCATCACCCAGCACGGCGCGGACAGCAGGGTTTACAAATGAGCGGGAATTTCCACATAGGCGACAACATCACCCAGCACGGCCCGAACAGTGCCGTGTACAAAGGTGCGCAGTCATTCCCGCAGCCCTCGCGGCCGCACGTGTTCTCGGGCCCGCCGCTGGTTTTCGTCAACTACCGGAGTCCCGACGAACGGGCGGCGTTCGACCTCGACGCCGAGCTCACCCGGCGGCTCGGCGAAGGCGCCGTGTTCCGGGCCGCGCGGATGCCCGTCGGCACCGCGTTCCCGGCCGAGCTGCTGCACCGGGCCGCGAACTGCCCGGTGATGCTGTCGGTCATCGGCAGGCACTGGGAGAACGCCTACGGCACCCGACCGCTCGACGACCCCGGCGACTGGGTGCGGCGGGAGATCGCCACCGCGTTGCGCAACCGGGTGCACGTGGCGCCGGTGCTGGTCGGCGCCCGCTCCCGGCCCGCGGCCGCCGACCTGCCGCAGGAGATCCGGATGATCGCCCACCTGCAGACGTTGCACCTGCCGATGCACTACACCGGGCCGGACCTGCGCGGGCTGGTGGACCGGTTGCTGAGGTCCGTGCCCGCGCTGGTCAACATCCGCACGGTCGACTGACGGTCATTCCTTCGCGAGCTCGTCGAGGACCTTCTGCAGGTCGGAGGCGAGCACGGGTTCGAGGAACGCCGCGGCCACCTTGTGGTTCTCGTCCACGATGAACGTCGACGGCACGGTGTTCGGCGGAAGACCCTTGAAGACGTTGACGAAGCTCCGCGCCGAAGGGTCGTAGATGGACGGATAGGTCAGCGACCTGTCCTTCATGAAGTCGCGCGGGTAGTCCTTCGAGGTCTCCTTGACGTCGACCCCGAGCACCTGCGTCCCGGCGTCGAAGACCTTCTGCAGCTCCGGCGCCTCGGTGCGGCACGGCCCGCACCAGGCACCCCAGATGTTGATCACGACGGGCTTGCCGGCGTAGTCGGAGAGCTTGACGGTCCTGCCGTCCTCCATCAGCGACTCGCCTTCGAGCCCCTTGAGCTCCTTGCGGTCGGCGGGCGCGTACCGGATGTTGACCTGACCACCGGGCGCGACCAGGGAGAAGTCGCCGCCGCCGATCTGGGCGGCGTCCTTCCCCGTCGTGCAGCCGGCGAGCAGCAGCACGAGCACGAGCAGTCGTCTCATGCCCCGGTCACCCGCGGGTTGGTCGCGCCCACCGGCTCGGAGTAGGAGATCCGGACGAGCTGCTCGCCCTCGAAGATCAACGACGTCAGCGAGGCCAGCGAGCACTCGCGCTTGCGCGGGTCGTGCCACATCCGCTTGCCCTCCAGGAACCGGCGGACGGTCCAGATGGGCAGCTGGTGCGACACGCACACGGCCTCGTGGCCCTCGGCGGCGGCGCGGGCCTTCTGCACGGCGCCGAGCATCCGGTGCGCGATCTCGATGTACGGCTCGCCCCAGGACGGCCTGAACGGGTTCACGAGCTTCGGCCAGTGCTGCGGGGACCGCAGCGCGCCGTCGCCGACCGCGACCTTCAGGCCCTGGAACTGGTTGTCGGCCTCGATCAGCCGCTCGTCGGTCGCCAGTTCCAGGCGGTGCGAGTCGGCGATCGGCGCGGCGGTCTGCTGGGCACGGTCCAAAGGCGACGCGACGACGTGCACGATGTCGTGGTCGGCCAGGTGCTCGGCCACGGTCAGCGCCTGCTTCTGGCCCCGCTCGGACAGCTTGAAGCCGGGCAGGCGGCCGTACAGGATGCCGGTCGGGTTGTGCACCTCACCGTGGCGCAACAGATGAACGACGGTGCGGGTCACTTGCGGGCCTCCTTGGCGGCACGAGCCGCGTGCGGCAGTGCGTCGGCGATCACGGCGAACTCCTCTTCACCCATGGCAGCGTTCACGAACCACGCCTCGAACGCAGAGGGAGGTGCGTAAACGCCCCGTTCGAGCAGGGCGTGGAAGAACGGCGGGAAGCGCCACGTCTCGCACGCCTGCGCGCCCGCGTAGTCCTTCACCTCGGTAGAACCGAAGAACACGCTCACCAGGTTCCCGGCGAACTGCACGCGGTGCTCGACACCGGCCTCGGTCAGCGCGGAGGTGAACAGGGCGCCGAGACGGGTCGCGTTGCGGTCGAGCGCCCGGTAGACGTCCTCGTCGGCGGCGCGCAGGGTCGCGAGACCGGCGGCCACGGCGACGGGGTTACCGGACAGCGTGCCCGCCTGGTAGACCGGGCCGGACGGGGCGAGGCGCGCCATCACGTCCGCGCGGCCGCCGAACGCCGCCGCGGGCAGGCCGCCGGACATGACCTTGCCGAACGTGTAGAGGTCGCCCGCCACGCGCTCCAGGCCGAACCAGCCCGCGCGGGAGACGCGGAAGCCCGTCATGACCTCGTCCATGATCAGCAACGCGCCGTCGGCGTCGCAGATCTCGCGCAGGCCCTGGTTGAAGTCGGGGCCGGGCGCGACCGCGCCCATGTTGCCCGCGGCGGCCTCGGTGATCACGCACGCGATCTCGCTGGGGTTCTCCGCGAACGCCGCCCGCACGGCCTCGATGTCGTTGTACGGCAGCACGATGGTGTCCTCGGCCTGCGCGCCCGTGACGCCCGGCGAGGAGGGCAGGCCGAGCGTCGCGACGCCGGAGCCCGCCTGGGCGAGCAGCGCGTCGACGTGGCCGTGGTAGCACCCGGCGAACTTGATGACCTTGCGGCGCTCGGTGAAGCCGCGCGCGAGGCGGATCGCGCTCATCGTGGCCTCGGTGCCCGAGTTGACCAGGCGGACCTGACGGACCGGGTCGACGCGGTCGATCAGCTCGGCCGCGAGTTCGATCTCCCCCTCGGTGGGCGTGCCGAACGACAGGCCCTGGGACGCCGCCTTCTGCACGGCGTCGACGACGGCCGGGTGCGCGTGCCCGAGGATCATCGGGCCCCACGAGGCCACCAGGTCGACGTACCGGTTGCCGTCGGCGTCCCACAGGTGCGGACCTTCGCCGCGGACCATGAAACGCGGGGTGCCGCCGACGGAGTGGAACGCCCGCACCGGAGAGTTGACCCCGCCGGGGGTCAGCGTCGACGCGCGCTCGAACAGGGCCTGGGATCGACTCGCAGTCACGTACCCCAGTCTCACACGTCGGCTTCGGCGACTTCCTGCGGCCGGGTGCGCACGGCCAGCATGATCTGCCGCACAGCGTCGAGGACGAGGACGACGGCGAGCGTGGCGGCGGCGATGGACGTGCCCAGCCAGTTGCCGTGGTAGCGCGTGGAGATCAGCGGGTCGCGGCCCTCGACGGGGTACTCGAGCCGCACGACGCCGCGGTTCCAGCACCAGATCGCGAGGATCACCAGCAGCACGACCGCGACGATCTCGCCGGCCGCGATGAGCCCACGCTTGGGCTGGTGCAGGCCGGGTTCGGCAGGCGGCGCCTCGGCGGGCTCGGCCACCACGGTGTCCGGTTCGGTCACGGCCTCTGTCACACCGCTCAGCCTCTCACGACCCGCCGCAGCGCCGCGAGGAAGGCTTCCGGATCGCGTGCCCAGCCGAGCACCACCGTGCCGTCGACCAGCCGCAACGGCACTGTGGACGTGCCCTTCGGCACCGACCAGCCACCGCCGAGCACCCTCGCCCCGGCGGGCGCGCCGACGTCCTGGGCGGCCTCGATCATCGCGACCGGCAGCTTCTCCCGCCCGAACTGGGCCTCCTCGGTCGTGAGCGCGATGCTGCCGGTCTTGATCCGCAGGTTGACCCACACGACCGCGCAGAGCGTCAGCACGAGCCCGGCGACGAGCCAGAGCGTCACGGACGCGGGTCCGGTGATCAGCTCGACCAGGTAGCCTGCGGCCGCGAACGCGGGGCCCCACAGGAGCGGCCACCAGCTGCTGCCGGACTCGCGGTAGAGCACTAGCGCACGTACCTGTTGGACGCGGGCAGGAACTGCAGCACGACGGCCGCGACCGTCAGGCCGATCACGAGGATCGCGATCGCCACGCTCGGCATCCACACCGTCGCGCCGATCGAGAGGAACAGGACCGAGATCATCGCCAGCAGGCCGAGCACCGCGAGGACGGTGAGCAGCACGCGCGCCCAGTTGTGGCCGTTGCGCAGCACGATCGCGAACGCCACGTACGGCGCCGCCGCGACCAGCATGCAGAACCCGGAGATGACGGCGAACGCCCGCACGCCGATCTCACCGGCCTGCCGGTCCTCCTCGGTGACGATGGTGTCCGAGGAGAGGAAGAAGTCGGCGTTGGCGAGCAGCATCACCGGCAGCACGGCCACCGACAGCAGGGCCGCCGCGATCCAGATCCACATGGCGGCGGTGATCGTCGGCGGACGGGGCGGCGCCATCTCGTGCGGCAGCACCGGTGAGAGCGGTGCCATGGGGAAGCTGCCGCCCCCGACCTGGTTCACCTGGTACGGGCTGGGCGCATACGGGTCCACGTGGCCGAGCACCTGCGCGTACGGGTCCGGCGAGCCGAGCGCCTGCGCGTACGGGGCTGCCGGCTGCGCCACGGGATAGGCGCCCGCCGGGTTCTGCCACTGTGCGTGGTCGAGCGGCGGGGCCACCTGCGGCAACGCCGGCGGGGCGAGTTCCGGCGGCACCGGTGCGGCCGGGAACCCCGTGCTCACCTCGTACGCCCCCGCCTGGCTCGGCTCCGGGTTCGGCTGCCAGGGGTTCGGGTCCTGCGGTTGGCTCACTGCTCACGCACCTCCGCGAGCCACTGTGCCGTACGCGCCTGCCACGTGAAGACGATCGCGGCGCAGATGAGCAGCAATGTGACCAAACTCGACGCGCTGACACCCACGAACAGGATCCAGATCATGTGCACGATGGCGACGAACGACAGCGCGGCGCGCGGCCAGTTCTTGCGCTTGAGGAACTGCCACACCAGCAACCCGTAGGCCACCACGAAGAACAGCGCGACCCCGGACAACGTGGCCAGGAAGCTGGTGATCTGCCCTTCCGACCAGTCCGTGAGCTCCCGCACCTCGGCGCGCTGGAACCACAGCCCGGCGGTGGTCAGGAACAGGAAGACCGCGATGGCGAGCCAGAGACCGACCGCGATGCGGACCGGCCGGGGAGCCTCGTTCACGTCAGTTGCTCGCGTTCGGTCAGGAAGTCCGACGACTGGCGGAAGTAGAACAGCACGAGACCGGACATCGCGATCAACGCCGGCACGAGCGCGTAGCCGTTGCCGACCATCTGGAAGAACAGGTTGATCAGCACGGCGATCATCAGGCCGGTGCGGCTCTTCTTCGTGCCGGCCTTCACCTTGCCGGCCAGCCACACCATGAGCACGGCCACCACGAGCGAGACGACCATGACGGCGCCCAGGGTCACCGCCGCCGAGGACTCGATCATGTCCGTGGTGAGCGCCGGGTCGGTGTTCCTGCTCTTGATCGCGTCGACCAGGGCCTGCCTGCTCGCGAACTGGAACACCCCGGCCGCCACGCAGAGGGCCGCGCCCGCGACGACCAGCCAGTAGCCAATGGTGATCGTGCGGGGGATGCCCGATTCCTTCGGAGACGTCACGTTCGAAACCTAGGACCGCAGGAAGGCGCTGTCCACCGTGACGCGTTTCCTGAAGTGCGAGGGAACGCGGTACATCAGCACGATCGCGGACGCGTCCAGCGCTGTCGTGACGAACGTGACGGCGAGGTCCACCGGCCGCATCTCCACGCCGAGCGCCGCCGCGGCACCGCTGCCCCACGCGCCCAGCCGGAAGAGTCCGAACGCGACGGACGCGCCGCCCAGCACGGTCAGCAGGATTCGCGCCCAGTTGCGGCCGCGCGCCATGGCGTTGGCGAAGCGGGTGTAGGCGATCAGCACGGCGGTGGCGATCAGCAGTCCGAAGAGGACTCCGCCGTTCACGCCCGCGTCGATCTGGTCCTGGCCCATCGCCGGGTTCTGCCGGCGCACCTCCTCCACGAGCATCTCGCGGTCGAAGAGCTGCGCGACGAACCTCAGCATGCCGACGCACGCGCTGGCGATCCACAACCAGCGCGCGACGTCGATCAGCTTCGGGGGACGCTCTACCTGTCCAGCCACCGGGCTGCTTCCACCGCCCAGTAGGTGAGCACGATGTCCGCGCCCGCGCGGCGGATGGACGTGAGCGACTCGAGGATCGACCGCTCGCGCTCGATCCAGCCGTTCGCAGCCGCGGCCTCGATCATCGCGTACTCGCCCGAGATCTGGTACGCCGCAACGGGAACGTCCGAGATCTCGGCGACCGAGCGCAGCACGTCCAGGTACAGCAGGGCGGGCTTGACCATGACCATGTCCGCGCCCTCGGCGAGGTCCAGCTGCACCTCGCGCAACGCCTCGCGGGCGTTGGCCGGGTCCTGCTGGTAGGTCTTGCGGTCGCCGGAGAGCTGCGACTCGACGGCGTCGCGGAACGGGCCGTAGAACGCCGACGCGTACTTCGCCGCGTAGGCGAGGATTCCGGTGTCCTGGAACCCGGCGGTGTCCAGAGCGTTGCGGATGAACGCGATCTGGCCGTCCATCATGCCGCTGGGACCGACGACGTGAGCACCGGCGCGCGCCTGCGCGACGGCCATCTCGCCGTAGACCTCCAGGGTCGCGTCGTTGTCCACGCTGCCGTCGGCGGCGAGCACACCGCAGTGGCCGTGGTCGGTGAACTCGTCGAGACAGCAGTCCGACATGAGCACGGTGCTGTCGCCGAGCTCGGCGCGCAGGTCGCCCAGGGCGGCGTTGAGGATGCCGTCCGGGTCGGTGCCGCCGGAGCCGACGGCGTCGCGCTCGGCCGGGACGCCGAACAGCATGATGCCGCCGACGCCCGCCTGCACGGCCTCGACCGCGGCTTTGCGCAGCGAGTCGCGGGTGTGCTGGTGGACGCCGGGCATGCTGCTGATCTCAGCGGCCTCGGAGGCGCCTTCCTTGACGAACATGGGCAGCACGAGGTGGCGAGGGCGCACCTCGGTCTCGGACACGAGGCGGCGCATGGCGGGCGTCGTGCGCAGACGCCGCGGCCGGTGCAGTGGGTACATCGCTTGACTCCCTGACGGAGAGAGTCGAAGGGGCCACTCAAAGGATCTTGAGTGGCCCCGACGGCTTCAGTGAACTAGCTGCGGCGCAGACGCTTGGTCTTGCGCGGAGGAGGCAGCGCTCCCTCGGCGCGCAACCGGGCGGCGTGGGCGGCCAGCGCGTCGACCAGCGCGGGCACGTTCGCCTCCTCGGGCTGCACGTCGACCCGGAGGCCGAACTCCCGCGCCGTCTCGGCGGTCTGCGGGCCGATGCACGCGACGAGCGTGCGGGCGTGCGGCTTGCCCGCGATGCCGACCAGGTTCCGGACCGTGGACGACGAGGTGAAGCACACCGCGTCGAAACCGCCGGACTTGATCATCTCGCGGGTGTCGGCGGGCGGCGGGGCCGCACGCACGGTGCGGTACGCCGTCACGTCGTCGATCTCCCAGCCACGCTCGCGCAGGCCCGCGGCCAGCGTCTCGGTGGCGATGTCGGCCCGCGGCAGCAGCACGCGGTCGACCGGGTCCAGGATGTCGTCGTACGGCGGGAAGTCGTTGAGGAGGCCCTCGGACGACTGGTCACCGGACGGCACGAGCTCGGGGATGATGCCGAACGAGCGCACCTTCGCGGCCGTGGCCTCGCCGACGCAGGCGATCTTCACGCCGGAGAACGCGCGGGCGTCCAGGCCGAACTCGCGGAACTTCTCCCACACCGCGCGGACGGCGTTGGTCGAGGTGAAGACGACCCACTGGTAGCGGCCGTCGACGAGACCCTTGACCGAGCGCTCCATCTGCGCGGGGCTGCGGGGCGGCTCGACGGAGATCGTCGGCACCTCGACGGCGATCGCGCCGTGCGAGTGCAGACGCTCCGACATCGCGCCGGCCTGCTCCTTGGTCCGCGGGACCAGCACGCGCCAGCCGTACAGCGCCCGCGACTCCCACCAGGAGAGCTTCGAGCGGTTGGCGGCGGCGGCACCGACCGTGACGACCAGCGGGCCGCCCATCTCACCGGCGTCGGCCGCGACGGCGGCCAGCGTGGTGTCGATGGTGCGCTGCTGGAAGCCGGTGCCCTCGGCGGTCACGGCGACCGGGGTCTGCGGCGCGAGGCCGTTCTCGACCAGGTTCGACGCGGCCTCGGCCAGGTGCGAACCCGTCGCGTGCAGCACCAGGGTGCCGGGCGAACTGGCCAGACCGGCCCAGTCGGAGACGGTCCGCACGTCGACCTCGGTGTGCACGCCACCGAGCGCCACACCGGCGTAGGCCGGGACGGCGGTACCCGACGGCACACCGGGAACGACGTCGAACGGGATCGTCGACTTCGCGACGGCCTGCGCTTCCTTGACGACCGAGTCGAGGGTGAGCGGGTCGCCCGCGACGAGACGGACGACCGTCGCGCCGTTCTTGGCCTCGTTCACCAGGTCCTTGGCCACGTCGGCGGACTCGCCGACAGCGGGGCGGACCTCGACTCCCTCGGCCACGGTCGCGAGGACGTCCGAGGGGACGTCCGGGTCGGTGACCACGAGTTCAGCCCTGGTGAGCAAGTCGTGGGCCCGGACCGTGAGCAGCCCGGTGTCGCCGGGGCCGGAGCCCACGAAGGCGATGCGTCCGGGGGTCTTGCGTGCGCGGGTCATCAGGGCACTCCCCATCGATTACGCCTCTGGGCCGCTCAGCACAGCGGCCCCGAGGTCGAGCAACTCGGCGGCCAGCGCCCGGCCGAGTCCCTCAGCTTCGGTCAAGTCACCGGTGGCGGACGCGCGGAGGAGATCGTTCTCCGGCGTCGCTGCGACCCCGCGCAGGGAAAGTCGGTACACGACCTTGCCCTCGTCGTCGAGGTCTTCCACCACATCGGCCAGCGCGCCGACCGGCGCGCTGCAGCCCGCTTCGAGCGCGGCCAGCATGGCGCGCTCAGCGGTCACAGCGGCCCGGCTGGCCGAATCGTCCAGAGTGGACTGGATCAGGTGCTCGGCGTCGACGTCGTCGACCCGGCACTCGACTGCCAACGCACCCTGCGCGGGTGCGGGAAGCATCTGGATGGGCTCCAGGTTCTCGGTGATCTCCGCTGCGCGGCCGAGCCGCGAGATGCCGGCGCGAGCCAGCACCACGGCGTCGAGCTCACCGTCGCGGACCTTGCCGATCCGCGTGTCCACGTTGCCGCGCAACGGAACGATCTCCAGCCCGAGGCCGAGAGCCTCCAGCTGGGCCTTGCGGCGCGGCGAACCGGTGCCCACTGTGGACCCCGGCGGCAGCTCACCGAGCGTGAGACCGTCGCGCGCCACCAGGGCGTCGCGCGGGTCTTCCCGCGGAGGCACCGCCGCGAGCGTCAACCGGGGGTCCGGCGCGGTCGCGAGGTCCTTGTAGGAGTGGACGGCGACGTCGATCTCGCCGTTCGCGAGCGCGTCGCGAAGCGCCGTCGTGAAGACGCCGACGCCGATCTCGGGGATCGGAGCGCTGGAGAGGTCGCCCGCCGTCTTGATGACGACGATCTCGACCTGGGCTCCGGCAGCCTTCAGCGCCTCGGCCACGGTCCCCGTCTGCGCGAGCGCCAGTGCGCTGCCTCGGGTACCGATCCGTAGGGTGCGGGTCACCGCGTTTCACCATCCACAGAAGACTTGGTCTGACTGACGACCCCAGGCGTCTGGGGGTCTAGCCCGAACAGCTCGCGGAGAGCCTCCGCGTAGCCGGTACCACCAGGGGCGGAGGCGAGCTCCTTCACCCTGACGGTCGGCGTGTGCAGGAGCTTGTCTACAACGCGGCGCACCGTCTTGGCCAATTCACCGCGTGTCGCGGGGTCCAGTTCGGGAAGTCGCGAATCAAGACGGAGCAGTTCGGCGTCGACCACCTCGGCGGCCCGCTTGCGCAGGGCCGTGACGGTCGGCGTGACCTCGGCGGACCGCTGGCCCGCGAGGTAGGCCTTGACCTCGTCGGCGACCAGCGAGGCCGCGAGACGGGCGTCCTGACCGGCGGGCGCGTCGGAGAGGCGCCGCTGGAGCGTTTCCAGGTCCACCACACGAACGTTCGGCAGTTCGGCCGCGGCCGGGTCGACGTCCTTGGGCAGGCCCAGGTCGCACATCACCAACGGGCGCGAGCGCGCGCTGATCATGTCCGCCTGGACGGTCGTGCCGATCGAGCCGGTGCACGCGAAGACGATGTCCGCGAGGTCGATCTCGGCGGCCAGCGCGGACAGGTCCACGGCCGTCGCGGGGACGCCCTCGGACTTCAGCGACGTGGCGAGACGCACACCGTTGGCCTGCGTCCGGTTCGCGATGACGACCTCGCCGATGCCCGCGCGGCGCAGGTGCGCGGCGGCCAGGCCGCCCATGGCGCCGGCGCCGACGAGCAGCGCGCGCTTGCCGACGAGCGTGCCAAGCTGGGCCTCCGCGTCGCCGAGGGCCTCGGAGACGACGGACGCGCCGGCCTGGTCGATGCCGGTCTCGCTGTGCACGCGCTTGCCGACGCGCAGCGCGTTCTGGATGAGCTCGTGGACGGTCTTGCCGACGACGCCCGCCTCGTCCGCCGCCGCGTACGCGCCGCGCAGCTGGCCGAGGATCTGGGACTCGCCGACGACCATCGAGTCGAGGCCCGCCGCGACGGAGAACAGGTGCTCGACGGCAGCGGCGGCATAGTGGACGTAAAAGTGCTCGTAGAGGGCCTGCGGCTCGATCTGCGCGTGCTGCGCGAGAACCTCGACCACCTCGGACATGCCGCCGTGGAACGACTCGACGACGGCGTAGACCTCGACCCTGTTGCAGGTCGACAGGACCATCGCCTCGGAGACGCTGGGCGCGGCGAGCAGCTGGCCGAGGACCTTGGGCAGGTTCGGCTCGGCCACGGTGACGCGTTCCAGGACCGGGACGGGGGCGGTGCGGTGCGACAGACCGACTACGAGCACGCTCATGCCATCACCACGTCCACCGGAGCCTTGTGGCTCACGCTCACGGGCGACTCACCATCCCGTCCACACCGAGTCCGTTGTTGTCGACAGAGACGCCGGCAGCCTCGTCCGCACGTCGAGCGACGTGGAACGACAGGATCTGCATCTCGACCGCCAAGTCAACCTTGCGCACCTCGACGTTGTCTGGAACCTGAAGGACAACCGGTGCGAAGTTCAGAATGCACTGGACGCCCGCAGATACCAAACGGTCGCAAACCGACTGAGCGGCCGGTGGCGGCGTCGCGATGACGCCGATCGACACCTCGCGCTCGAGGCAGATCGCGGTGATCTCGTCGATGTGGTTGACGGGGATGCCCCCAACAGGGATTCCGATGAGATCGGCGTCCACGTCGAAGAGGGCGGTGACCGGGAAACCGCGGCCGGGGAAGCCGCCGTAGTTGGCGAGAGCGTGACCAAGGTTACCGATGCCGACGACGGCCACGGAGTGGTTGCGGGTGAGGCCGAGGATGCGCTCGATGTGGCTCACGAGGACCTCGACGTCGTAGCCGACGCCCCTCGTGCCGTAGCTGCCGATGTAGCTCAGGTCCTTGCGGAGCTTCGCCGCGTTGACGCCCGCGGCCTGGCTGAGCTCCTCGCTGGAGACCGCCGTCACGCCCTGGTCGGCCATGCCGGACAACGCGCGGAGGTAGACGGCGAGCCGGGCGACGGCCGCCTCGGGGATCGCACGGGCGCGCTCCCTGTCAGCGGGCTCGGCAGGGGTGGTGGTCGTCTCACCTTCGCCCCGCTGTGCTGCCACGCTCTCCGACCTCCGGGTGTGCTTCACCGCAGGGACCCGCGGCGTTGGTGATACCCACACCGTACCGCTTGTGAACGCACGCACAAAGTCGATGATCCACTGCGACGGCCCCGGTCACAGGGCGTGACCAGCGCTTCCTCGGTTCATGATCACTACGGGGTGAGCGCCTACTCGACGGTGAAGGTGACCGAGTGCCATCCCGTCGCGCCGTCGGGAACGGGGTCGAGGCGCGCCTGGTCCTGCGTCTGCCCGCTCTTGTCGGTGGCCCGGCACTCGACCGTGTGACTGCCCTTGCTCAGGTCCATCTCGATCTTCCACATGCGCCACGTGCTGTCGCTGACGTCGGCCGCGAGCTCGGTCTCGTGCCAGACGCCGCCGTCGATCCTGACCTCGACCTTGGCCACGCCGCGGGGCTGGGCCCAGGCCGTGCCCGCGATGACGGCCTTGCCCTCGACCTTGCCCATCCGCTTCGGGCGGTCGATCCGGGAGGAGGTCTTGATCGGTGCTCGCGTGGCCCAGCCGCGCGGGATCCAGTAGCCCTGCTCCTGGGCGAACGTCGTGACGTTCAGGTCGGTGACCCACTTCGTCGCGGACACGTAGCCGTAGAGGCCGGGGACGACGAGCCGGGCCGGGAAGCCGTGCTCGGCCGGCAGCGGTTCGCCGTTCATGCCGATGGCGATCAGGCCGTTCTCCAGCACGTAGTCGAGCGGGCTGCCGGCCGTGAAGCCGTCGTCGCTGGTGCTGAACAGCTGGTCGGCGCCCTGCTTGACGCCCGCCTGCCGGAGCACGTCGCCGATCTTCACGCCGATGAAGTTGCCGGTGGAGATGTACGGGCCGCCGACCTCGTTGGAGACGCAGGTGAGCGTGACGGTCTGTTCGACCAGGTCCATGTTCCTGATCTCGTCGAACGTCAGCACGGCCGGGCGCTCGACCATGCCGTGGACCCGCAGCGCCCACTCCTCGGCGCGGATCCGCGGCACGCTCAGCGCCGTGTCGATGCGGTAGAAGTCCTTGCCGCTGGTGATGAAGCTCGGGGTGCCGTCCTTGGCGAAGTCGGCGTTGAACGGGATCTCGGGGGCCTTGGTCTTCGGCGTGATCGGTCCGACGGCCTGCCGGGAGCCCTCGACGTCCGTGCGGCTGCCGAAGAACTGGCCGGCGACGCCCGCCGTGACGGCCAGGCCCGCCGTGATCAGGAAGCTCCGGCGGCTGTCGCTCTCCTCGGCCTCCCGGTGCAGGTAGCGGAAGGCGTAGACGCCCGCGGCCGTGCTGGCCACCGGGGCGAGGATCGCCAGCGCGCCGACGTCGGGCCTGGTCGCGACCGCCGCGACGCCGACGAACCCGAGGACCACGGCCACGAGCGAGCCGGGCGCGGCACTGTTCCTGCTGGCCAGGCCCGCTCCGACGCCGATCGCCACCAGGACGACCGCCATGCCGCTGAGCAGGACGAGCTTGTCCGCCGTGCCGAAGGTCTCGACCGCGAAGTCCTTCAGCCACGACGGCGTGAGGTCGATCGCGGCGTTGCCGACGGCGAGGTACGGGGAGGCGCTGAGGCCGACGAAGGCCGCCACCAGGTGCCCGGCCGCGAGGGCGGCGAAGAGCGCGATGAGTCCGGTGAGCGCGGCCTTGGCGGGCTTCATGCCTTCCATTCGACACCCGCGGGGGCTTGGTTCGCTCAGGTCGTAAGAGGGCGGTAATCAAAGTCCTAGGCTGGCCGGGTGGCCGACTGGGAGCCGTGGGACGAGGACGAGTACGTCGAGTACCTGGAGACCGAGCGCCTGCACTACGCGTGGGCCCTGGAGCACTTCGGTCGTCTGACCGCGGACGAGGCTCGGCAGGCCGCTCTCGAGTTCTACGAGTTCGAACCGCCGGACGCGCCGTACCGGGGCATCGTCTTCCACGACCTCGCCTGGGACTGGGCGATGCAGCGGATCATGGCCGGCTGCGACTACCCGTTCTGGCACACGCACCCGGTGCCGGAGCCGCCGCCCGACTACCCCGGCTACGTCGAGCGCCGCCCCGTCGAGCTCACGGCGGAGCAGGAGGAAGCGCTCGAACGCAGGCTGAAGAACCCGTAGCCGGTCAGGCGAGGGCCGCCCGCAGGCGGTCCTCCTCCACCTGCCAGTAGCCGTGCTCGGCGCCGTCCACCAGGAACACCGGCACCCGGTCGCCGTACTCGGCGCGCAGCTCCGGGTCGGAGTCGACGTCCTCGACGGACCAGGTGGCGCCCAGCTCCGCGCAGATCCGCTCGATCTCGACGGCGGCCTCCTCGCAGGAGTGGCACGACACCCGGCTCATCAACGTCACGTGGTGGGTCATGCCCGTCATGCTCCCAAAGGCCTGCGGAGCACCGCGCGGGCGAGCTTGCCCGTGGGCGAGTGCGGCAGCGCGGGCGCGAACTCGACGACGGTCGGCACCTTGAACTTCGCCAGGCGGGCGGCGCAGTGGGCGACCACGTTCTCGGTGGTCAGCTCCTGGCCGTCGCGCAGGACGATGACGACCTTCACGGACTCGCCGGTCTTCTCGTCCGCGACGCCGACGGCCGCGGCTTCGAGGACCTCGGGCAGCTCGCCGATGACCTGCTCGACCTCGTGCGGGTAGACGTTGAAGCCGTTGACGATGATCAGGTCGCCCGCGCGGTCGACCAGGTGCAGGTCGCCGTCGGCGTCGATGAAGCCCACGTCGCCGGTGCGGAACCAGCCGGACGAGTCGGGGCCGTGGGTGCCGTCGGGCCAGTAGCCGCTGAAGAGGTTGTCGCCCTTCGCGGACACCAGGCCGGTGCCCGGTTCGTCCTCGTCGATGTCGAGGACGGAGCCGTCGGTGTCGACCAGGCGGATCTCCACGCCGGGCAGCGCCTGACCCACCGAGCCGGGCTTCGGCGTGCCGCCGACCAGGGTGGACGTGAGGACCGGGCCCGTCTCGGTCAGGCCGTAGCCCTCGTAGATCGGGATGCCGATGGCGCCCTTCATCTCGGCGATGACGCCCGCGGGGAGCGGGGCCGCGCCGGAGGTGAAGAGGCGGACGGTGGCGAGCTTCTCGCGCAGCAGGTCGACCGGGTGGGCCAGGATCGCCCGGTACATCGGCGGGACGCCGACCATCGTGGTGACGCGGTGCTCCTCGATGACGTCGAGGGCGTGGGACGGCTCGAAGCGCTCCAGCAGGACCGCGGTCGCGCCGGCGCCCGCCACCTGCAGCAGGCCCGGGCCGAGGCCGTAGACGTGGAACAACGGGAGCGCGAGCAGCACGCGGTCGCCGGCGGTCACCGGGGCCGGGCGCAGCGAGGCGCACTGGGAGACGTTCGCGAGCAACGCGCGGTGGGAGAGCATCGCGCCGCGCGGCACGCCGGAGGTGCCCGAGGTGTAGCCGAGGACGGCCAGGTCCTCGCCGCCGCGGACGGCCTCGAACGGGTCGGCGGTGGCCGTGACGTCCGGGACGTCGATCACGGTGGCGTCGGAACCCTCGCCGTCACCGACGAGCAGAGCGGCTCCCGAGTCGGCCAGGATGCGCTGGAGCTCGCGGGGCGGGTTGCCGGGGCCGGTGGGCACCACGACGCCGCCTGCCCGGAGAATTCCGAACACGGCGACCACGAACTCGGGGCTCGTGGGCAGCCGTACCGCCACTCGGTCGCCCGGTTCCAGACCGGAATCGGCCAAACGGCGGGCGAAAGCATCGGTCGCGCGGTCGATGGTTTCCCACGTGAGGCTCTTACCGCTCGCTACGTCGACCAAGGCGACGTGGCCGGGCCCCCGCTGTGCCGAGGCACGGACAAGGTCTGAGACATTGCGAGCGGAAGTCAACATGGCCTCCTCATGAACAACTGGACGCTTGGGGCAGTCTTCCACGCGTGACGGGCGTCATGAAGCCGCGGTTCGTGCGTCTCCACATCACAACCTCATCCGCTACCTACTACGGAGTAACAACACGTATGCTGCCGCCACGGCGACTCTGTGGAGGTGCCGCGAGCCGATGACCGCGCGGGCACGACCGAACACGATCAGGACCACCCGAACCATGACGGGGGGTCAGCACGACAACGCCGCCGACGAGCCGTGGCAGCTCGTCAAGGCCGCCCAGGAGGGTGACACCCAGGCGTTCGGAGTGCTGTACGACCAGTACGTCGACATGGTGTTCCGCTATGTCCTCTTCCGGGTGGGCGGCGATCGCGCGTTCGCCGAGGACGTGACCAGCGAGACGTTCCTGCGGGCGCTGCGCAGCATCGGGTCGGTCAGCTACCAGGGCCGTGACGTGGGCGCGTGGTTCGTCACGATCGCCCGCAACATCGTGTTCGACCACGTGAAGTCGAGCCGCTACCGGCTGGAGGTCACGACCGCCGAGCTGCAGGACAACCGCGAGGAGACGAGCGGTCCCGAGCAGGAGGTCATGACCGAGGCGACCAACGCGGAGCTGCTCCGGTGCGTTTCCCAGTTGGGTGACGACCAGCGCGACTGCATCGTGCTGAGGTTCATCGAAGGCAAGTCGGTGTCCGAGGTCGCGCAGATCATGGACCGCAACGAGGGCGCCGTGAAGGCACTGCAACACCGGGCCGTTCGCCGGCTCGCACAGATCCTCCCGTCCTGGTTGCGGTGATCGCGATCGCAGGGGCGTAACCCAAAGCAGATCAACTTCGTTACTCGGGCTGAGATGGACGGCAAGGGAAGAACACCGCGGTGGCGGCAGACGGAGCACGAGCGGTTCGCTCGTGCCGTTGAAGGCGGCCCACAACCGGTGGGGAACGACGACCTCGCTGAGGACCTCGCGATCGTCGAACTCCTCCGGCGGATGGACGTCGGCCCGGACGCCGAGGCGCGCGAACGGATGAAACAGCGAGTCCTCACAGCGCCCCCACCTGAGAAGCCATTGGTGCTCTCGTCGGTAAGACGGGTGGGAGCGCGCGCACGAGTAGCGGTCGCGGCAGCCGCGGTCCTGTGCTTGTTGTTGTCACTCGCCGGCATGAGTGTGCTGCTCAGCCGTGACGCGCTCCCGGGAGACCCGCTCTACGGCATCAAGCGCACGACCGAAAGCGCCTCGCTGGGCCTGACCTTCGACGAGGAGGACAAGGCCTTCAAGCACCTGGAGTTCGCCACGTCCAGGGTCACCGAGATGGAGACCCTCGCCGACCGTTCGGCGACGTCCGCGGCCCAGATCACGGCGCTGGGCGACCTGGACGCGGACGCGGTCGAGGGCGCACGTCAGCTGACCACCTACGCCACGTCGTCGGACAAGACGGCGCTGCCGGTGCTCAACGAGTGGGCGCTGGCGCAGTACGTGAAGCTCGGCACCCTGCGCACCCGCCTGCCCGACGAAGCCCGCGCCCACGCGGACACGACGATGTGGCTGCTCGCGAGCATCGCCCAGCGCGCGCACGACCTGGCGGCCCGCGCCGGGTGCGACGCCGTGACCAGCGGCGCGTCGGACACGCTCGGCCCGTTGCCGGCGAAGGACGAGTGCGCGGCGGTCGTCACCGACCCGAACTCGTCGCCGGGCAGCACGCCGTCCTCGGTGGTGCCGACCCCGTCGGGGCTGCCGGTGCCGTCGGGGTCGACCGGTCCGTCCGTGCAGCCGACGCAGTCGGTCGCGCCGGGCTCGTCGACGGCCCAGACCCCGAAGCCGGGCACGTCCACGCCGCCTGCCTCGACCAAGCCGGGCATCACGATCCCGCTGCCCCTGCCGTTGCCGAGCATCTCGCTGCCGCTGCTGCCGGGGATCAGCTTCGGCTGAGCACGGCTCCCTCCGCGATGGCGAGCTCCAGCGGGGAGGCCTGCTCGCGCCAGCGGCCGGCGACGGCCGCGTAGGTCGTGACGTCGTGCCAGCGGCCCTGCGTGTGGAACAGCTCGCGCAGGGTCGCCTCGGGTTCGAGGCCGGCCTCGGTCATGACGCTGCCCATCAACGCGTGGTCGGCGCGGTGACCTGCCCACACGCGGTGGATGCCGAGCGGGCCGAACGCGTGCGCGAACAGCAGCCTGCCCGCCTCCGCGCCGCAGCCCTTCAGCGGTGAGCCGGGCAGGATCACGAGCCCCGTGCACATGGCGTTGCTGCCGTACTCCTCCAGCAGCAGGCCGATCATGCCTTCCATCCGGTCGTCGTCGTGCGACGTGATGGCGAAGACGAGCTTGCGCGGGGTCGGCGTGTAGAACGAGGCGATGGCCTTCTGCGGGGTCATCCGGTCCACGCCGAGGTAGCGGGTGAGCACCGGGCTGCAGTAGACGCGCTGGTAGACGGGCAGATCGCCGTCGTCGAGCGGACGCAGGCGGACGTTCGGGCCGATGAGCACGGTCATGTCGCACCGCCGACGAGTCGTTCGAGGTCGACGTAGTAGCGACCGGACGGCTGGGGCTTGCCGAGCAGGATGCGGCGGGCCGCGTCGGTGACGAGGGCGCCGCCGAGCATCGTGCCGGAGGCGAGCTGCGGCCAGCTGCTCAGCGTGCGGCCGATCTCCGTCATGGCCTGCGTGAGAGCGGGGCTGATCCGCGTGCCGTCGACCATCTGCACCATGAGCCGCACCATCTCGGCGCGGTCGAGGTCCGCGACGTCGGCGGCCGTGACGTCGCCGACGCGGCCGTGCAGCAGCGGGCGGTCCGGTTCGAGGTCGAACCGCTCGACGTCGAGCAGGCCCCGGTCGTTGGTGTCCATCAGCACGGGGATGCCGCGTTCCCGTGCCTGCTCGCGCACCGCGATCTTGACCCACGCCGTGTCGCACTCCTCGACCACGACGTCGGCGCCGTCGAGGAAACCCGCGAGGTTCTCGCCGGTCAGGCCGTCCCGCCAGATCTCGACGTCCAGGTAGGGGTCGAGCTCGAACAGCTGCCGCGCGCAGAGCACCGTCTTCTCGACGCCGAGCTCGTGGACGCCGGTGCGCAGCCGGTTGAGGTTCGAGAGCCCGAGCCGGTCGAAGTCGGCGAGGCGGAAGGCGCCTCCGACGCCCTCCATCGCGGCGGTGACCGCGGCGCTGTTGCCGACCGAGAGCCCGACCACGGCGACGCGCTTGCCGAGCAGGGTCTCCTGCTCCTCGCGCGTGATCTTGTTCCGGTTGCGGTCGGTGCGGACGAACCGGAACTCGTCGCGGGGCAGCACGTGCACCAACCGCCCGGTCCAGGGATAGAACGCCCACGTTCCGTAATCGACGGGGGCGCGTCCGCCGAGCACCTCGGCCTTGGCGGCGGCCCCTTCGCCGGGGGTGCGGACCCGGCCGGGTTCGCGGGCGGAGATCAGTTCTTCGAGCTGGTCGTCGAGACGGTCGTGCACGGCCGTGACCTGGCAGTTCGCGAAGAGGTCCGGCAGCTGGCCCGCATCGAGGAGCTCAGGCCGCCAGGACGTGGCGTCACCGGTGTCGATGAGCTGAGGTAACGCGGAGATGATCATGTTCACGGGGACCAAGTAGATCATCTTCACTAAGCCGAACGGAGTACAACACACCGTGTTGCGTCGAACACTCCACGTAACCGGTGATATGGGACCAAACGCACACCACGCGTTCTCGACCAGGTCCGAGCGGGTTTGACCGGCTGATCGCTACGCTTGGGACATGGGCAAGCGTGACGTGGAGAGCGACCGGCTGGCCGAGCTAGCCGGCGAGGCATCGGCAGAGGCGGCGATCCAGGCCGCCGCGATGGCGCCCGAGTTCGAAGCGTCGCTGACGGTCCCGCCGGACCTGACCGCCGCCGCCTTCTTCGACGTGGACAACACGATGATGATGGGCGCGTCGATCTTCCACTTCGCCCGCGGCCTGGCCGCGCGCAAGTACTTCTCGTCGTCCGACCTCGCGGGCTTCGTCTGGCAGCAGATGAAGTTCCGGGTCGGCGGCCGCGAGGACCCGGAGTCGGTCAAGGCGTCGCGCGAGCAGGCGCTGTCGTTCGTCGCGGGCCGCAGCGTCGCCGAGCTCGTCTCGCTGGGCGAGGAGATCTACGACGAGCTGATGGCCGACCGCATCTGGAAGGGCACGCAGGCCCTCGCCCAGATGCACCTCGACGCAGGTCAGCGCGTGTGGCTCGTCACCGCGACCCCGGTCGAGCTGGCCCAGATCATCGCCCGCCGCCTGGGTCTCACGGGCGCGCTGGGCACGGTCTCGGAGTCCGAGGACGGCATCTACACGGGCCGGCTCGTCGGCGACCTGCTGCACGGCAAGGCGAAGGCCCAGGCCGTGCGGTCGCTGGCCGCCAAGGAAGGCCTCGACCTGCGGCGCTGCACGGCGTACTCGGACTCGTCCAACGACGTCCCGATGCTGTCCGTGGTGGGCACCGCGGTGGCGGTGAACCCGGACTCGCAGCTGCGCGAGGTGTCGCGGCGCAAGGGCTGGGAGATCCGCGACTTCCGCACCGGGCGCAAGGCGGCCAAGATCGGCGTGCCGTCGGTGCTGGGCGCGGGTGCGCTGGCCGGCGCGGTGGCGGCGACGCTCGCCTACCGGCGCCGGGTCAAGTAACGCCGGGGCGGGTCACGCGGCCCCCAAGCTCACCAGTCCGAGGTCACGCCACCCCTGCTCACCAGTGGGAGTGAGCAGCACCGCGCGGCTGGTACCGATCCTGCGGACCCAGCCGCGCTCGAGGAACGTGCCGCACAGGAACGCCCCGGCGGCTCCGGCGAGGTGGGGGACGCGCTCGGTCCAGTCGAGGCAGGCCCGGCTGAGCACCCGCTTGGACGGCTCGAAGCCGAGCTCTTTGAGCCACACCATGCCTGGCTCGGTGATGGAGAGCTCAGCGGCGGCCAGTCCGCTCGTCGCGAGCTCACCGCCGACTCCCGCGCTGACCAACCCCGCCTCCACCAACCCGGTCTTGAGCGCGATGCCGAGCTTGCCGGCCAGGTGGTCGTAGCAGGTCCGCCCCCGTGCCATCGCCTCCGACACCGCCGCCGCCCGCAACCCCCGCGGCGCCACCTGAGGCACGGCGAACGCGGCCATCGTCTCCAGCAGCTCCGCCACGTGCGGACCGGCCAGCGCCACGTACCGGTGCCGTCCCTGCCGGTGCTCCACCAGCAGGCCGCCCTCCACCAACCGCGTCAGGTGCTCGCTGACGGTCGACGCGGCCACCCCGGCGTGCGCAGCCAGCTCCCGGGACGTCCAGGCGCGTCCGTCCAGCAGGGCGCCGCAGAGCGCGGCACGGGTGTTGTCCGCGAGCAGCGAGGCGACCTGGGCGAGTGCTTCCACGGCGTCCATTCTGCGACCGGGACACTTCGGCCGGCGCCGAAGCGTTCCGGCCCTAGCGTCGGCGGGCATGAGCGAAGAGCTGCTGCTGCCGGTTCCGTCCGTCCCGCCGGGAGACACGGGCGTGGCCTGGCTGAGGTCGTCCGTGGTCAGGTTCAGCAACGGCGACGCGCACACCCGCAGGCGTGCCCTGACCGAGCGGCTCCTGGAGGGCGTCCACGCCACCAGCCTCGACGAGTTGGCGACCGCGCTGGGGCTGCCGGGGGCGCTTACCGACATCGCCGAGATCGCCCCGGTCTACCAGCCCCACGAGCCCACGACCGCGGCGGCGGACGCGGCCGTCGACCGGCTGGCCGTCCGCCGGGACGAGGAGACCGCCGCCCGGATCGGCCTGCTGGTGCAGGCCTGGGCCGCCACGAACGCCCTCGCCGAGCACCTGCGGACCGGGAACCCGGCCCCGCCCGTACCGGTCACCCGCAGGGCCGGAGGGATCGTGGTCAGCCTCGAAGATCACCCGTTCGGGCACGGTCCGCACGCCTGTCCGGGCAGGACGCTGGCCACCACCATCGCCAAGAACACGGCGTTCCGGGCCCTGCACCACCAGGACGTCCCGCTGGTCCTGCCGAACGCCTGGGACTACGCCTCAGCAACAGCCCTGCACGCGGCGGGGTTCCTGGCCGTCGGCACGACGAGCCTCGGCGTGGCGGCCGCGCACGGCATCCCGGACGGCCTGGGCCTGGCGGGAGAGCAGGCCGTGGCGCTCGCCCGGATGCTCGCTGACCTGCCGTTTCCCGTCACGGCCGACCTGGAGTCGGGTTTCGGCAAGCCTGCGGACGAGGTCGCCGAACTGATCGCGCACCTCGGCGTCGCGGGCGTGAACCTCGAGGACGGCCGTCCGCACGGCCTCGCCGACCCGCAGGAGCAGGCCGAGCTGATCGCGGCGGTCAAGGACCGCGCGCCGGGCGTCTTCCTCAACGCGCGCATCGACACCCACTGGCTCGGCAAGGCGCGCGAGGAGACCGCCGACCGCGCCCGGAGGTACGTCGACGCCGGCGCGGACGGGATCTTCGTCGCGGGCCTGACCGAGCCGCGCGAGATCGAGGAGCTGGCCAGGATCGCCCCGCTCAACGTCCTCGCCCAGCAGCGGACGCCGAAGGAGCTCGGCGACCTGGGCGTGAAGCGGATCAGCACCGGATCACTGCTGTTCAGGGCGGCCCTGCGGCACACCGTCGCGTCCGCCGAGGCGGTGCGCGACGGCGGACTCCCGGAAGCGTTCGGCTACGCCGAGGTGCAGGCGATGATCAGCCGAGGAACACGTTCCGACGCTGGGTGAGCAGCCGGTAGAGGGTCTGCTGGATCGTCTCGCGCACCTGGTCGGTGAGGTTGAAGACGAGCATCGGGTCGTCGGCCGCGTTCTCGCCGAACACGTCCGTGCGGATCGGCTCGCCGAACTCGATGTACCACTTCGACGGCAGCGGAATCGCGCCCAGCGGCCCGAACAGCGGGAAGAGCGGCGTCACCGGGAAGTACGGGAAGCCGAACAGCCGCGCCAGCGCCTTGATGTCGCCGATCATCGGGTAGATCTCCTCGGCCCCCACGATCGAGACCGGGATGATCGGCACGCCGGTCTTCAGCGCCGCCGACACGAAGCCGCCGCGGCCGAAGCGCTGCAGCTTGTAGCGGTCCTTGAACGGCTTGCCGATGCCCTTGAAGCCCTCCGGCCACACGCCGACGAGCTCACCGGACGACAGCAGGCGCTCGGCGTCGGCGTTGCAGGCGAGCGTCTGGCCGCCCTTGCGCGCCAACGCGCCGAGCAGCGGCGTGCGGAACACCAGGTCGGCGCCGAGCCCGCGCAGGGGCCGGTGCGCCGGGTGCTCGGACGCGATGCCGTACGACGTCATCAGGGCGTCGAGCGGCAACGTGCCGGAGTGGTTCGCGACGATCAGCGCGCCGCCGGCCATCGGGATGTTGTTCAGGCCGATGGTCTCGACCCGGAACCACTTCTCGTACAACGGCTTCAGCGGCGGCATCAGCACGTTCTCGGTCAGGTCCTGGTCGAACCCGAACTCGTCGATCCGGTAGTCGCCCGCGATCCGCCTGCGCGCGAACGCCAGCAGGTCGGTCAGCCTGCGTTCCCAGTCCGGTGTCCCGGACTGCTGCTGCTCCGGCTCGGGAACCACCTCGACGTGGCGCGATCTGCGCGCGGCGTCGCGTTCCGGGTCGTGCAGCGGGATAACGCGTGCTCCTGCCACTGCGTTCATCTCCTCATAGCAAAGATCAGCGGAAACGAGCGGCCGCTTCGAGAATGGTCCGCTCTGCGGCACCGACCGTCTCCGGGTCGATGAGCGGCTTCAGGCCTCGGCCGTTCACGTAGTCGTCGAACGCCTGCTGGGTGGTCCACCGCGGCGTGAACCCGAACTCCTTGCGCAGCAGGGTGGTGTCGACCACGCGCCCCCAGTTGAGGAACCTCATCTGGTCGGGCGAGAAGTCGACGAGCCGGGCGCTCCGGAAGAAGCCACCGACCGTGGGCACGGCCATGCTGGGCACCGGCAGGTTCAGCCTGCCCGCCCGCCGAATGGCCTGCGACAGCAGCAGCACGCCGTCGCCGCCCACGTTGTAGACACCGGGCAGGTCGTGCAGCGTCGCGCGTTCCAGGACCGCCAGGGCGTCCTCGGAGTGCAGCAGCTGCACACGAGCGTCGTAGCCCAGGACGGTGGGCACGACCGGTAGGGCGAAGTAGCGCGTCAGCACCGTGTCGATGCGCGGGCCGATGAAGTTGGTGAAGCGCAACGTCGTGACGTTGACGTCCGGCCTGCGGCGGCCGAACCCGCGCACGTACCCCTCGACCTCGACGGCGTCCTTGGCGTAGCCGGACGACGGCAGGTCCTTGGGGCCCATGTCCTCGGTGAACACCGCCGGGTCCCGCGAGGACGACCCGTAGACGGCGCTGGTGGACTTCACGACGAGCTTCTGCACCTTGGGCGACTTCTGGCACGCGGCCAGCAGCTGCATGGTGCCGATGACGTTCATCTCCTTCATCACCGTGCGGCCGGTGGGCCCGGCCGGGCTCGCGGTGACGGACGCGTGCACGACCGTGTCGACGTTCGCGGTGGAGATGACCTTGCTGATCAGCGGGTTGCGGATGTCGGCCCGCACGAACTCCGCACGGCCCATGCGGCGCAGCAGATCGCGTGGCGGCGGCTCGGTGTCCACACCGAGCACGCGCTCGATGTCCGGGTTCGCGGCGAAGCGCGCGGCGAGGTGGCCGCCGAGGAAGCGGCTGACTCCGGTGACGAGGACGACCTTGGGCGTCATGCGGCTCCAAGCACGAAGGACTCTGCGATTGGTCGATGCTACAGACCAGATGTGAAACCGGAGGGGGCCGGAACGCCGTCTTGACGCAGGTCACGCAGGCTTTACTGGCCAATCACCCGAACGGCGGCCCCCGTTCCCGTGGTTGTGCCAGACCGTCTCACGGAGTGATATTCCGTGTCGGCGCAAGCACCCGAACAGGGTGCGGACCTCGAAAAAACGCAACCGCCGCCGATCTCCTGCAAGAGGAGACCGACGGCGGCAGAGCGCATGCGGGCTTACTTGCCGCGCTTCCTGCGCTGGACCCTGGTCTTGCGCAGCAGCTTGCGGTGCTTCTTCTTCGACATGCGCTTGCGGCGCTTCTTGATGACCGAGCCCATGCGGGTTCCTTAGCTCTAGACGTTGCTTTGACTGGCGCGCCCCAGCCTTGGCCGTGTCAAGCACGGCGCGCCGGTAAGCACGATCGGCCTACCAGTCTACCCGGCGGGGTTCGCCAGCCTTCAGCCAGCGTCGAAGTACGCGTTCTCCAGGTAGGCGTGCACCGCTTTTTCCGGCACCCGGAACGACTTGCCGACCCGCACCGCGGGTAGCTCGCCGGAGTGCACCAGGCGGTACACGGTCATCTTGGAGACCCGCATCATCGAGGCCACCTCGGCCACGGTCAGGAACTGCACCTGAGCGAGGCCTGTTCGTTCGTTCTCCTTCGCAGGCATAAATCACCGCATCCTTCGACACGTGTCGTGCCGTCGGTCTTCCCCACCGACGGTTCGACACGCACGTGCTGCCCTGAGAGTAGCGGGACTGGTGTGACTCCTGCGACGTCCAAAGTGGGGACGTCCCCTCACTTGGCGTCTCGATCGGCTCAGTCCTCGTGTTGCCTGCCCAGCTCAACGGACCGGTCACGCGCGCTCTCGATGGCCGCGAGAAGTGCCGCGCGCACCCCGTGCTTCTCCAGCTCGCGGATCGCCATGATGGTCGTTCCGGCCGGGGACGTCACGGCCTCGCGCAGGATCACGGGGTGGCTCGAGCCCTCGTTGAGCATCGTCGCGGCCCCCACGGCCGACTGGATGATGAGCTGCGAGGCCAGGTCGCGCGGGATGCCGAGCAGGATGCCCGCGTCGATCATCGCCTCGACCAGGAAGAAGAAGTACGCGGGCCCGGACCCGGACAACGCCGTCACCGCGTCCTGCTGCGACTCCGGCACCACCGCGACCTTGCCGACGGTCGACAGCAGCTCCTCGACGGTCTTGAGGTGCTCGGCCGTGGCGTTGGATCCGCCGGATACCGCGCTCATCGCCTCGCCGACGACCATCGGGGTGTTCGGCATGACCCGCACGACGGGGGTCCCGGCCGGCAACCTGCGCTCGTACAGCGCCGTCGGCAGCCCGGCGCACAACGACACGATCAACGTCCCGGCCCGCAGCACCGGCGCGAGCTCGGCCAGCAACGGCTCGATGTCCTGCGGCTTGACCGCCACCACGAGCACGTCGGCCTGCTGCGCCGCCCCCGAGACCGTGACGGCCTCGAACCCGTACTGCTCCGTGAGCGCGCGAGCCCGTGACTCGTGCTTCTCCGTGAACAGCAGATCCGAGGCCGGTCGACCACCCTGCAGGAGCCCGGACAGGAGCGCTTCACCGATCTTGCCCGCGCCGAGCACCGCGATCTTCGTCATCGGTCAAGTCTCACACAGCGGGCGTCAACGCCAACTGCCGTGCCTGACACACCAGCCGTCCGGCGGCGTCGATGACCGTCGCGTCCTCGTCGAACCACTGCCCGTGCACGGCCTGACAGGTCACGTGGATCCGCAACCACCCAGGCGCGGGCCGGGCCCTGAGCAACGCCGTCAGCTGCACCGTCGGTGACCAGCCAAAACGACCCAGGTTGAACGTCACCGGCATGGACAGGTCGCCCGCCAGCAACGCGAAGTACGGGTCGGGCTGCTCGTCCGTCGGCCGCGCCCACAGCTTCAACGTCAACGGCCCGTCGGTCCGCCGGTCGAGGAAGCTCGCGGACTCCCTATCCACCCTCAGATCGCACAGGGCGCCGACCTTGTAGCTCCCACCTGTTGGGAACGAGGCCAGCTCGACCGCGTTCGGAGGCGGTGCCGCCGGCATGGCCGGGAGGTTCACGTAGTCGGCCCGGTGCTCGGGTATTCGCCCCGTCGTCACCGAGGCCTCGACGCACACCTGCCCCCGCTGCTCCAGCAACACGTTGATCACCGTCGCGGTCCGCCCGGCCTTGCGGACGTCGGTCCGCACCAGCACGGGCCCGACCTCGGGTGCCCGCAGGAACTGCGCGGACACGGCCAGCGGATCGCCCTCGGCCACCGCAGCGGCGGCCCGGGTCATCACCGCGAGGAGGAACCCACCGTGAGGCTTGGGCCCCACGGTCCACTCGGCGGGCAGGGACGCGGTGAAGGTTCCGTCACCGAGCGAACGCACCGCGCTGGACTTCGAGAAGGTCATGAGCGGCTGGCCAGTGACCGCAGGAAAAAGGTCACGTTGGCGGGCCGTTCTGCTAGTCGCCGCATGAGATATCCGTACCACTGCTCACCGTAAGGGACATAAACGCGAGTGCCGAGGCGCCTCTGCTCCTCGGTCCGGATGCCGTAGAGCATCTGGTACTCGAAGTCAGTTTTGTCATACCACCGAGCCCGCTCGCCAATGATTTCGACGAGCCGCGGATCGTGCGTCGCGAACATCGGATAGCCCTCCCCGGCGAGGAGCACGTTCACGCACCGCACGTAGTTGAGGTCCACCTCGTGCGGGTCCTGGATCGCCACGTCGGGAGGCTCCGCGTAGGCCCCCTTCACCAGCCGCACCCGGCTGCCGGGCCCCGCGAGCTGCTTGCAGTCGTCCAGGGTCCGGTGGAGGTACGTCTGCACCACGGCCCCGACCCAGGGCCACGTGCGCCGCAGCTCGACCAGCACCCGCAACGTGGAGTCCGTGGTGGTGTGGTCCTCCATGTCGAGCGTCACAGTCGTGCCGCACTGCTCGGCGGCGGCGCAGATCCGGGAGGCATTCGTCAGGGCGAGCGCCTCGTCGAGCGACTGTCCGACTGCGGACAGCTTGACGCTCACCTCGGCGTTCTTCGCGAGCCCCGCCGCGTGCAGCGCGTCGAGCAGCTCCAGGTACGCCTGCACGGTCCGCTCGGCCTGAGCCTTGTCGGTCGTGTCCTCGCCGAGGTAGTCCAGGGTGACCGGCAACCCGAGGTTGCGCACCACCTCGACGGCGTCGGCCGTGCCCTCCCCGGCCACGAACCGCTTGACGACGTCGCGGCTGATGGGCGCGCTGGCGACCAACTGGCGGACCGTCTCGTTGCGAGACGCGGCCATGATCAACGCTCGCAGCGGGTTCACACCACGAACCCTAACCCGGACTCCGCGCGACAGTGCCGAACGACCCTTGCCAGAACACGAACCGCAGGGCGCGCGCACCCAACCGCAGTCGTCAGTGCAGGCGACCACCTACGGAAGCCCGGCGCGCGGTGCCAACCGGCGGCCGTCAACGCAAAGCCAACCACCTACGAAACCCGGGACGCGATGCCGAAGGCGAGCCCGAACGGGCTGATGCAGGACTGGGAGCCGGTTCCACCGCTCAAGGCGATTGGGGCTTGACTTTGGGTGCGAGGTGCTAGCTTCTCGAGCTCGGCCGGGCGCTTTTCAGCCCGGCCTTTTCCGGCCGACCAGCGCCTCGCAAGGGCCCCGAAGTCAAGCCCCAATCGCACACCCCAGGTCTTTCGTCAGGACCCGCGCAAGCACCCTCGCAACGGAAGACGAACCCAGGAACGCAACCCACCCCGCTGGAACAGGAACCGACCTACGGAACCCGCGGAGCCTCCGCATCCCAGTCCAGGTGGAGCCGGGCGAACAGCAGCGACTCGGCCAGCATCTCCCGCCGCGCGGCCGGAGTCCCGGCCCGCCGCGTGTTGACCTCCAGCACGACCTGCCCGTCGAACCCGCCGCGCGCCAGCATCTCGCACAGCTCGGCGCACGGCTGGTCCCCGCGCCCCGGCACCATGTGCTCGTCCTTGGGCGCCCCGGACCCGTCGGCCAGGTGAACGTGCCGAAGCCCGTCCCCCATCCGCTTGGCCAGCTCCAGCGCGTCCATGTGCGCGGCGGCGGAGTGCGACAGGTCCAGCGTGTAGTTCCGGTGCCCGACGTCGGTCGGGTCCACGGACGGCTTGAAGGCGTTCATCTCCACCGACCGCCCCCGCCCCAACGGCCGCCGCACCGGGAACATGTTCTCGACGGCGATGGCGATCCCGCTCTCGTCCTCCAGCGAGGCCACCAGCTCCGCGAAGCCGTCCGCGTACTTGCGCTGCCACCGGAACGGCGGGTGCAGCACCACGGTCGGCGCCCCGAGGTCACCGGCGGCGGCGACGGCGCGGCGCAGGCGCTCGCCGGGGTCCGGTGACCACACCCGCTGCGAGATCAGCAGGCAGGGCGCGTGGACGGCCAGCACGGGCATGCCGGTGCGGGTGGACAGGCGGTCGACGGCGCGGATGTCCTGCGACACCGGGTCGGCCCACACCATCAGCTCGACGCCGTCGTAGCCCAGGTCGGACGCGATCTCGAACGCCGCCCCGGCGGGCTGCGGGTAGACCGATGCCGTGGAAAGCCCGACCGGGATGCGGGCCGTCAACTCTTCACCAGCAGCATCGCCGCTGGTGAGACGGTGACGATGAGGCCCACGAGGACGGCCAGGACGGTGGTCTGGAGGTCGTCGGCGCGACGGATCTTCCGCACGAGCAGCACCAGACCCACGGTAACCGCGAGCGCCACCACGAGCGCGGCGGCGGGGACGGAGCGCCAGAGGTAGTTGAAGGCCAGCCACAACGCCGCGCCGCCCAGGACGCCGACGGCGAGCTGGCCGATCATGATCAGCCACTCCTTGCCGGCCGAGCGCGGCTCCGCCGGCTCCTCCTCCTCGGCCTCGGCCGCGTCGTCGAGGCCCGCGGGGCCCTCGTCGTCGTCCTCGTCCTCGTCGGAGTCGGCCAGGTAGTCGTCCTCGGCGCGGTAGGCGGCGTACTCCTGCGAGTCGTCGTCCACATACGGGCCCGGGTGCGCCGCGGTCGACTCCATCGGCGCCATCGAGAGGTCGGTGTGCGCGTTCGGGTCGTCGTCGCCGAACCAGGCGTCGGGCACGTTGCCGGGCAGCGGCTCCGGCATCTTCGGCGGGGCCGGCGGCACGATCAGCACGGACTCGGTCTCGAGTGCGGCGATCTTGTCCACCGGCGCCTTGGCCGGGATGCGCGGGAGCTGCTCGGTCATCGCCTCGCGCGGCACAGCGCCGGGGATCGGCATCTGCACGGACGGCTGACCGGGCTTCGGCGGGCGGACGATGCTGGTCCGCGCGGCGGCGGGCGTCGAGGTCGCCTGGTCGAGGCGGGCCTCCAGGCGGCCCGGCGCGTCCGGGCGCGGCAGGTCGGAGCGGGACGGCTCGGGACGCGCCACCTCGGGGCGGGCGTCCGGCCTGGGCATGTCGGAGCGCGACGGTTGCTCGCGGACCTGCGGCACCTGCCGGGTCTGCTCGGCGGCGGCGGGCGGCGGCGCGGCGGGCGCGGCCGGCTTCGGCGCCGGTCTGCGGACCTGCGGCGGTCCCGGCGGCACCGGCATCTGCTGCGACGGCTGCGGCTTGGGGGGCTGCGGCTTCGGCGGCGCCGGCTTGGGCGCGACCTGCGGTTTCGGCTGGTAGGCCGTGCGCTCGGCGGCCGCGGGCGGCGGTGCCGAGGGAGGTTCGGGCGCGGCCCGGCGACCGGGCTGCGGCGCGGCGGTGTCGTCGCGCACGGCCATCAGGCGGCCGCTGTCGGACAGGACCCGCTCGATGATCGTCTGGGGTGCGGTCTCCGGCTGCTGGACGTCGTCCTCTTCGTCCGCAGCCCGGCGGCGTCGCCGACGTGGCGCACTCTCTGCGCTGCCCCCGTACTGGGCGAGCAGCTCAGCGACTGTGCGCTGCGTCTGGTCGGATCCGCTCTCTCGACTCATCAACTCCACCGTGCCCCGGTCTGGCCAGTCCGTCCAGTATCGCTCTGGTCCGTCCCGTCAGTGTGGTCCAGCCGTCGGAGGATGACACCCTCCCGGAGTGCCCAGGGGCAAATCTCCAGCTGGGTGAGTGACAGGGCTCGCATTGTGGCCTCCGCGACCAATGCGCCCGCGACGAGCTGATGGGCGCGAGACGTGCTCACGCCTTCCAGCTCCGCGAGGTCATGGGCCGACATCCGGGAAATGAACGCGATCAGCTGCCGCAGGCCCGCGTCGGTGAGCACGCGTCGTGCCCTGGGCCCGGCAGACGATGGCGCGGCCCCGGTGAGCCGCGCCAGCGTTCGGAAAGTTTTTGAGGTCGCAACCACTCGATCGGGTTCACCCGCGCGTTTCAGCTTCCGCGCCACGGGCGCGAGCTGCTCGGCGAGCCAGTCGGTGGTCTCGCGGACCTCGGAGCGCCTGGGTGGGTCCTTCTTGAACCTCGTCCTGGTGAGCCTTCCCGCGCCGAGCGGCACGGAGAAGGCCAGGTCCGGGTTCTCGTCACGGCCGATGGCGAGCTCCAGCGAGCCGCCACCGATGTCGAGCGAGAGCAACTTGCCCGCGGACCAGCCGTACCAGCGGCGGACCGCGAGGAAGGTGTACTTCGCCTCGTCCTCGCCGGACAGGACCTTGAGGTCGACCCCGGTCTCGGCGCGCACCCGGTCGAGCACCTCGGCGGAGTTGCCCGCCTCGCGCACGGCCGAGGTCGCGAACGCCATCAGGTCGTCGCAGCCGGACCTCTTCGCTGAGGCCTTGGCTGCGGCGACGGCACGAACGAGCTGGTCAGCGCCCGCTTTGGAGAGCTGACCCTTGTCGTTCAACTGCTCGGCGAGACGCAGGATCGTCTTCTCGGACGTCATCGGGATCGGGTGGGCACCACGATGCGCGTCCACCACCAGTAGGTGGACGGTGTTGGAACCCACGTCGAGAACGCCCAGGCGCACGCCGGAAACGGTACCTGGTCGTGTCCGTCAGGACTCGAACTTGTAACCCAGACCCCTCACGGTCACCAGGTGACGCGGGGCCGACGGGTCGGGTTCGATCTTCGAACGGAGCCGCTTGACGTGCACGTCCAGGGTCTTCGTGTCACCCACGTAGTCGGCGCCCCAGACGCGGTCGATCAGCTGGCCGCGGGTGAGCACCCTGCCCACGTTGCGCAGCAGGTACTCGAGGAGGTCGAACTCCTTGAGCGGCAGGCTGATGTCCTGGCCGCCGACGGTGACGACGTGGCGTTCCACGTCCATCCGCACCGGGCCGGCCTCCAGGATCTGCGGCAGCAGGTCCTCGGACTCGCCGCCGCGGCGCAGCACCGCGCGGATGCGGGCGATGAGCTCACGGGCCGAGTACGGCTTGGTGACGTAGTCGTCGGCGCCCAGTTCGAGGCCCACGACCTTGTCGATCTCGCTGTCGCGGGCCGTCACCATGATCACGGGGACGGCGGAGCGCTGGCGCAGCTGCTTGCACACGTCCGTGCCGCTCATGCCGGGCAGCATGAGGTCGAGCAGGACGATGTCGGCACCGTTGCGGTCGAACTCCTCCAGCGCCTCCTGGCCGGTGGCCGCGAGCGCCGCGGTGAACCCTTCCTTGCGCAGCAGGAAGGCGAGCGGATCGGCGAAGGACTCCTCGTCCTCCACGATGAGCACCCTGGTCACAGCTCTCCTCCAGTGTCACCCGCGCCGGTGGGGACGAGGGTCGGGTTGGGTTCGGTCGCCGCGGCCGGCAGCCGCAGCGTGAAGGTGGAGCCCGTTCCTGGCAGGCTCCACAGCTTCACCTCACCGCCGTGGTTGGCGGCGACGTGCTTGACGATCGCGAGCCCGAGACCGGTGCCCCCGGTCGCGCGCGACCGTGCCTTGTCGACGCGGTAGAACCGCTCGAAGACGCGGATCTGCTGGTCCTCGGCGATGCCGATGCCGCGGTCGGTCACGGCGATCTCGACGTGCCCGTCCACCAGCCGGCGGCTCACGCTCACCGGGCTGCCCGGCGGCGAGTAGGCGACAGCGTTGTCCAGGAGGTTCGTCAGCGCCGTGACCAGCAACGACCGGTCGCCGGGCACGACGAACCCGCTCGGTTCGTCGGTGGTGATCGAGATGTTGACCGACTCGGCGGCGAGCTTGGACCGCGACAGCGCCTCGTTGATCACGACGTCGATCTCCGTCTCGGCCAGCTCCGGCAGCTTCTCCGCGCCCTGCAGCCGCGACAGCGCGATCAGCTCGGTGACGAGCGCGCCGAGGCGGGTGGCCTCCTGCATGATCTTCGCGCTGAACCGGCGGACCTCGTCCTGGTCGTCGCTCGCGTCCAGCACGGCCTCCGCCAGCAACGCGAGGGCGCCGACCGGGGTCTTGAGCTCGTGGCTGACGTTCGCCACGAAGTCGCGCCGGGTCTTCTCCAGCCGCACGGCCTCGGACTCGTCGGTCGCGTCGACCACGGTGAAGTTCTCGATCAGCAACCGCACCTCGGCGTGCACGGCCTCCGGCTGGCGGCCGGTGCGGTAGCCCTCCAGCGGCGAGAGGTCGACGTACACGACCTCGTTGCTGTTGCGGACCCCCTCGGCGGCCTTGCGCGCCCGGTCGTCCACGCGGTTGTTGCGGACGATGCCGAGCTCTTCGGCGCGGGGGTTGTGCAGCACGACGTCGCCGAAGTGGTTCAGCACCACGATGCCGTCGTGGGAGTCGTGAATGATCTGTTGGATCAGTTCGGCGACCGTCAAGCCTTCCGGCTTCTTCGGTTGCCTGGGGGCGGTGAACCGGCCGATGAAGAAAGCGGCGATCACGCCGATGAGCGCGAGGCCGATCGACACAGCGAGGTAACCCGTTGTGGTCACGAGGCGAATGGTAAGCAGCTCAGAGGTGTCCTGGCCTAGTACGAGAGCGTGAACCGTGATACCCGCGACACCTCAGCGGAGGGTTGTTTCGCACCCGGTCAGGTCCTGTTCACCCAACCGTGTCCTTAGACGCGAAAAAGGCGCACCCGGCACCGGGTGCGCCTTTCTCAGAATGTGGTTAGCGACCCTGGTTCGCGACCGCCGCGATGGCGTCCTTCGCGGCGTCGGGGTCGAGGTATTCGCCACCCGGCTTGAGCGGCTTCAGGTCCTCGTCGAGGTCGTAGCGCAGCGGGATGCCGGTGGGGATGTTGAGCCCCGCGATGGCCTCGTCCGAGATGCCGTCGAGGTGCTTCACGAGCGCGCGCAGCGAGTTGCCGTGCGCGGCCACGAGGACCGTCTTGCCGGTGCGCAGGTCCGGGACGATCTGCTGGTCCCAGTACGGCAGCATGCGCTTCACGACGTCGAGCAGGCACTCGGTCAGCGGCAGGTCGGGCCCGAGGTCCGCGTAGCGCGGGTCGGTGTCCTGGCTGAACTCGCTGCCGGGCTCGATGGGCGGCGGCGGGGTGTCGTACGACCGGCGCCAGAGCATGAACTGCTCCTCGCCGAACTCCTCCAGCGTCTGCTTCTTGTTCTTGCCCTGCAGCGCGCCGTAGTGGCGTTCGTTGAGTCGCCAGTCGCGCTTGACCGGGATCCAGTGCCGGTCGGCGGCGTCGAGCGCCAGGTTGGCGGTCATGATGGCCCGGCGCATGAGGCTCGTGTGCAGGATCTCCGGCAGCACACCGGCCTCTTTGAGGAGCAGCCCACCGCGGCGGGCCTCCTTCTCGCCCTTCTCCGACAGGGGAACGTCCACCCAGCCGGTGAACAGGTTCTCCGCGTTCCACGTGCTCTCGCCGTGGCGGAGCAGCACCAAGGTTCCGACAGACATGGCGGCTAGCCTGCCATGCCGACCCTCCGGCCGTACCCCGGCAGGTCACCGTGATCCACACCATGGGACTCGTCGGTGTAGACGTGGATCTCCAGGCCGTCGGGGTCGTGGAAGACCAGCAACCACCCGATGCTCGCCTCGATCTCGGGCGAGTGGGGGATGTCGAGGCCGTCCAGGTGCTCGATCCAGTCGGTGAGGTCCTGGCGCGTTCCGACCGCCCAGTTGACCGGGTCGAAGCCCTTCAGTGCCTCGGCCTTCTCCGGGTTCAGCCGGAGGCTCAGCCCCGCGGCTCCGTTGCTCACGTGGCCCGCGACACCCCGGACGACGCCGTCCGCGTCCTCGAACTCCCACTCGGGCTCGAACCCGAACACCTGGCCGTACCAGTCGATGGACCGGGCGAGGTCGGTCACCGGGATCTTCACGCCTCTGATGCCTCTGAGCTGCGCCATCGCTGATTCCTCCGATTGACCGCAGTACGACTGCAACGAATGTGGCTAGACTGCGCTCGATGAGTGAGGAAGTCAAGCGTTCGTACAGCTCACCGCTGCGGGAGCAGGCGGCCCTGCAGACGCGCGCCCTGGTGCGGTCAGCGGGGCATCGACTGTTCGTGTCGTCCGGGTTCGTGGCGACGTCGATGCGGGCGATCGCGGCCGAGGCCGGGGTGTCCGAGCGGACCGTCTACACGCACTACCGGAACAAGGTGGAGCTGTTCCAGGACGCGCTGAACGTGGCGGTGGCCGGGGACTCCGAGCCCGTGGCGATGCGGGACCGGGAGTTCTTCGGGGAACTGCTGCGCGTGTCCGCCGCCCAGGAGCTGATCGACCGGGCCGTGGCCGGGAACGTGGTCGTGCTGGAACGGGCCGGAGCGTTGATCATGGCCGGGGTCGAGTCCGCCGGCGCCGATGCGGACATGCGGCGGATCTCGGACGAGGGCGAGTCGGCGATGCGCGCCAACTGCCTGGCGATCGCCGAGGCGCTGGTGGCCACCGGGGAGGTGCTGCCGTCGTTGGACGTCTCGGCGGTGGCGGACGTGCTGAAGACGATGATGTCGCCGCACGTGCATCAGGTGCTGGGGTGGCCGGCGGAGCGGTACGGCGGGTGGCTGGCGCACAGCCTCAAGGCGTCACTGCTCACGCCCTGACGGTGAGGTACCCCCACCTGCCTTCTCTTCCCTTCAACGCAGCCTCCGCATCCGTGACCAGGTCGACTTCGGACACGCCGTCCGGCCAGACGCGGGCAGACGACGGAAGAACATCGATCCTGGCCCGAACTTTTACGAGCCCCACGTCGCCGCGGAACTCGGCGTCGTGAAACGAGACGTTGCTACCGAACTCCGCCTCGTAGAACGACGCCATCTCGGCGAACGCTGCTTCCTTGAAGTTGCATTCCCCGTCGAACCTGGCCTTCGTGAACAAGGTGGCTGCGTTGAACCGGGCTGAGCCGAAGTGCGCCAGTTCACCGAACACGGTCTCGTCAAACCTCGCCGCCGCACCGAACTCCGCGTCCACGAACCAGGCCGTTCTGGAGAACTCAGCCAACTCGAACGAGACGTTCCCACCGCGTTCAAAGATGGCCTGGCGGAAGTGAGCATCCTGCTTGAACCTGCTCCTGCGGAACCCGGCGTGGTAGCCGAACCGAGCCTGCGTGAACAACGCCCGCTGACCGAACTCGGCGTCATCGAACAGGACCGGGCCCGCGAACATCGCTTCGCTGTACCAAGCGTCCTCACCGAACACGGCGTTGTCGAACCTGGCGACCGCGCGGAACACAGCCCTGCTGAACCACGCAATGTCGGCGAACTCGGTGTCACCGAAGGCAGCACGCCCACCGAACTCGGCATTGGTGAAGCTCGCCTCAGCGCCGAACTCGGCGTGCTCGAACGTCGCTTCGCCTGCAAACAGCACCTCGCGAAACGCCGCCGCACCCACGAACTTGGCGGCGTCGAACGCGGCCGTGCGGACGCGACACGACGTGAGGTCGAAATCAACGAGGACGGCACCGGTCAGGTCGAGATCAATGCCACCCCAGAACGTGTCACCTTCCGGGTGGAGGTGCGAGGCGAGGATTCGTTGTGCCGTTAGACGAACCTGGCGGTCCTCCGCCGACTCCTTCTCTGGCATGCGCAGGTAGGCGCACAACACGTTGACGATGGTCTGCCGTTGGTCGGGAACGTTCTGCGCCAACCGTTCCAGCGCGTACATCCCACCGAGACGAACCGAGGCGTTCTCGGAACCCAGCAGCTCCACCGACTTCGTGTAGAGGTCGGTCACCCGCCGCTCCGAGGCGTCGTGCTCGGTCTGCGCGGCGACGCGGTCCTGGTGTGCCTGGTCGAGTTTCTTCTGGTGCACAGCGAACTCGGCGGTCTGCTGCCGTCGGGCAGCCAGCCACAGCGCGGCCGCACCGCCGGTGCCGACGACGATCGTGCCTGCGGTCTTGATGGCCTCGAGCCGAGCCTTGTCGGACTCGGTTCCGCTGCCGTACGCCCACAGCAGCACCGTCACCAGGCCGGCGCCGAGCAGCACCAACGCGATCGCGGCGAGCACGATCGAGCGCGTCGACAGGTACGGGTGACTCGGTTCGCTCACGGTCCCAGATCGCCGCAAGACAGCCGGGGGTTACCGCGGCCGGCAAGAGAGCCGGCCCCAGCGGGAACCGGCTCTCCCCCAACGAGATCAGGACTGCTCGCGGGCCCTGAGGTCCTTGCGCAGGATCTTGCCCGCCGCCGACTTCGGGATCGCCTCGATGAACTCCACGACGCGGACCTTCTTGTGCGGCGCCACGTGCGAGGCGACGAACGCCATCACGGCGGCGCCGTCGACCGAAGAACCCGGCTGCCGCACGACGAACGCCTTCGGGACCTCCTCGCCGTCGGCGTCGCGGACACCGATCACGGCGGCGTCGGCGATCTCCTCGTGCGTCAGCAGCACGGCTTCGAGTTCGGCCGGCGGGACCTGGTAGCCCTTGTACTTGATGAGCTCCTTGACGCGGTCGACGATCGAGACGATGCCGTCCGCGTCGATCACCGCCACGTCGCCGGTGTGCAGCCAGCCGTCGTCGTCGATCGTGGCGGCGGTGGCCTCGGCGTTGTTCAGGTAGCCCTTCATGATGTTCGGGCCCTTGCACCAGAGTTCGCCGCGCTCGCCCACGCCCACGTCGTCGCCGGTGGCCGGGTCGACCAGGCGGCACTCGAGGTTGGGGATGATCACGCCGACGGTGCCCACGGAGATGTCGTCGCGGCCGTCCGGGATGGCGTGGCTGACCGGGGACATCTCCGTCATGCCGTAGCCCTGCACGACTCGGCAGCCGATGCGCTTGCGGACGGCGGCGGCCAGGTCCTCGTCCAGCGGCGCGGCGCCGGAGAAGAGGGTGTGCAGCGGGGACAGGTCGTAGTTGTCGACGATCGGGTGCTTCGCCAGGGCGACGGCGACCGGCGGGGCGATGTAGACGCGGTCGGTCTTGTGCTCGGCGATCACGCGCAGGAACTCGGGCAGCTCGAACTTCGGCAGGGTGACGACCACGCCGCCGATGTACAGGCCGTTGTTCATGAGGACCTGCATGCCGTAGATGTGGAAGAACGGCAGCACGGCGAGGATCCGGGTGTGGGCGCCGACGTCCGAGAGGATCGGCCCGCACTGCACCAGGTTCGCGACCAGGTTGCGGTGGGTGAGCATGACGCCCTTGGGCAGCGCGGTGGTGCCGGAGGAGTACGGCAGCACGGCCAGGTCCTCGGACGGGTTGATCTCCACCTCGGGCACCGGGTGCGTGTTGTTGAGCAGCTCGCCCAGCGACGGGTAGCCCTCGGCGCCGTCCAGCACCACGACGTCGGTCACGCCCGCCTTCGCGGCGCCCGGTGCGGCGTTCGGGAGCAGCACGGAGACGGTGAAGAGCATCTTGGCGCCCGCGTCGTGCAGCTGGTGCGCGACCTCGTCGGGCGTGTAGAGCGCGTTGATCGTGGTCGCCGTGGCGCCCGCGCGGAGGATGCCGTGGAAGACGACGGCGTAGTACGGCGTGTTCGGGCTGAGGATGCCGACGACATCACCCTTGCCAATACCTCGCGCGGCGAGGGCCGCCGCCATCCGGTCGATCGCTCCCGCCAACTGGCCGTACGTGAGCGTGGCGCCGGACATGCCGTCGATCAGCGCAACCCGGTCCACCCGGTCGGCGATGTCGCCGAACAACAGCTGGTGCAGCGACACATCGGGGATCTCGACATCGGGGAACGGACTGCGAAAGACCATGCGGCGACCTCATTCACATCGCTGTACATCGCTGTACACCCTGCCTGTGGGCTCATCGTGATCCAGCCCACTGGGCAGGTCAAGGACGACTCAATCGCTACAGATACGTTACTTTGCGCGGCTAAATACACTCGAATGGAGTAATACAAGCACTTGTGATCGCAAGGACGTATCTGAGAAGTTGATACCGCCTCCGCGAGTCGGCTCCCACGCTTACTCGACGAGCGCGAGGCACATGCGCGATTCGTCATCCCCCGTCGAATCGCGTGGCCCGCCAAGGATCCGCAGGCTCCCCCCGTCCACGGATCCCTTGCCGCGGGGACCTTTGACGCGGGACGGCTCGATGCGACTCCCCCTCTCTCCCGAGCCGTTCCGCGCATCATCAAAGGCACACTCTCAGTAGAACTTGATCACCCAGCTTCGTTCATTCGGGTGACGCGACGGCGCCGCCGCAGCAGGTAGACCACCGCCGCCACGGGCAGCGCGAGGGCCACCAGGAACGGCAGCAGGGCGCCGAAGGCGATCAAGATCCCGTTCAGGACGGCCAGCAACGCGTTCCAGCCGCCCGACAGGGCGCTGAGGAACCCGGCCTTCTCCGGCTCCGGCGGAGCGATCGGCACCGTCGCCACCTGCACGGTCAGCGTCGCCATCGCGACCTTGCCCTTGAGCGACTCGGCCCGGCGCTGCAACGACTCCAGGTCGGCCTGCCGCTTGGTCAGCTCGGACTCGACCTGCGCGATCTCCGCCGTGGACCCGGCCCGCTCGAACAGCACCCGCAGCCGTTCCACGCTGGCCTTGGCCGTCGCCATCCGCGACTCGGTGTCCACGAGCTGGTCGGTGACGTCCTCGCTGCGCACCTCGCTGCGGGTGACCTCCCCGACGCTCGCGAGATCGCGGACGACCCGGTCCAGCTCGGCGGAGGGCACCCGCACGGTCACGGACCCCGACTTCTTGGTCGAGTTCTCCTGCCCCGCGAACCCGCCGACGGCCGTCGCCCGGTTCTTGACCTCGCCGATCGCCCTCAGCACGTCATCGCTGCGCAGGTCGACGGTCGCCGTGCGGACCAGCTGCCGTTCCTGGTCCTGCACGGGCTGAGCGGCGTTCTCCTTGGCGGGCTCCTGGCCCGGTTTCTGTTGCGGCACCGCGTTCTGCGCCGCCTGCGGAGGCGAGCCGGCGTCCGCCGCCGACATGCCCCCGCTCGAATTGCTGCCGCACCCCGTCGAAACCAGGGCAAGCAACGCGACTCCCACCCACAGCACTGGTCTACGCATGCCTGTCGGACGGACGAGGACCCGGCGGGAGTTGCCGCCTAGGCCGAAACGAGTCGGCGGCTAGTCCGAAACGAGATGTTGGAACGCGGCCAGGTTCGCGAGCGACTCCCCGCGCGACACCCGCCACGCCCACTCGCGCCGGATCGCGTCGGCGAACCCGATCTCCAGCAACGGGTTGAAGTCGCCGTCCGCCGCCTCCAGCACCTGCCCGAGCACGCGGTCCAGCTCGTCGGCCGTCACGGCGTGCTTGCCGACCCTGCCGACCAGGTAGATGTCACCCTCGGCGTCGATCGTGTAGTGCACGCCGTACAGCCGTGCGTTGCGTCGCAGCAGGAAGCGGTACACGTCCTCGAACGACTGGTCCGGCCGCCGGCACACGAACGCCTCGACGACCAGCGCGTGCGCGGTCTCGACCAGCCACACGTTGGTCTGGAGCTTCTTGGTCCCCGGCAGCGTCACGAAGAACTTGCCGGGCTCCCGGCGGTCGTACTTCAGCTCCCGTTCGTCCAGAAATTCCTTGATCACACTGTCGACGCTCAAGCGAAAACCTCCCGGCGGAACACCTCTGCCGCCTCTTGATACCCCGCCAGCAGGGCGTCAGTCGTGCGGTCCCAGGAGAAGCGTCGCGCATGCCCCACGGCGTTGCTCGCCAGGTGCTCCCGCTGCGGCAGCGCCACGTCGCTCAGGGCGACGGCCCACTCGGCGGCCTCGTGCCCGTGCACGAGCACCCCGGACACCCCGTCCCGCACCGCCACCGGCAGCCCGCCGACGGCCGCCGCGACCACGGGCGTCCCGCACGCCTGGGCCTCCAGCGCCACCAGCCCGAACGACTCGTTGTAGCTCGGCACCGCGACCAGGTCGGCGGCCCGGTAGACCTCGGCCAGCGTCGGCCCCGGCTGCGGCGGCAGGAAGCGCACGACGTCCGTGATCTGGAGTTCCGCGGCCAGCTCCTCCAACGCCTTGGGCCGCTCGGTGCCGGACCCCGAAGGCCCGCCCACGATCAGCACGACCAGCCGCGAGCGCAGCCCGGGATCACGCACGAGCATCTCGGCGGCCGCACGAAGCAGCACGTCAGGCGCCTTCAGCGGCTGGATCCGCCCGACGAAGGCGAGCACGATCGCGTCCTGCGGGATGCCGAACCACTGCCGGGCGTGCTCCTGCGAGCCGGGCGTGAAGCGGTCGAGGTCCACGCCGGGCGGCACCACGGCCACCTTCGACGGCTCCGCGTCGTAGAGCTTGATCAGCTCGCCGGCCTCGATGTCGGTGTTCGCGACGAGCCGGTCCGACTCGTTCACGACCTGCTCCTCGCCGATCACCCGCATCCGGGGCTCCGGCGCGTCGCCCTCGGCCAGCGCGAGGTTCTTGACCTTGGCGAGCGTGTGCGCGGTGTGCACCAGCGGCACGCCCCACCGTTCGCGGGCCAGCCAGCCGACCTGGCCGGACAGCCAGTAGTGCGAGTGGATCGCGTCGTAGTAGCCCGGCTCGTGCCGTGCCTCGGCGCGCAGCACACCGGCCGTGAACGCGCAGAGCTGGCCGGGCAGCTCCTCCTTGCCCAGGCCCTCGAACGGCCCCGCGGCGACGTGCCGGACGCGCACCCCCGGCGCGAGCTCGGCGACCGGCGGCAGCTCCGACGACGTGGCACGGGTGAAGATCTCGACCTCGACGCCGCGCTGGGCCATCCGAGTGGCCGTCTGGACGATGTAGACGTTCATCCCGCCCGCATCACCCGTCCCCGGCTGTTCGAGCGGCGAGGTGTGCACTGAGAGCACCGCGACGCGCTTCATCGGGCGACTCGCTGGAGGTCTGCGGCGAACCGCTCCGGCCGTTCGAGGAACGGCGCGTGCGCGGTGTCGGGGTAGAGGCTCAACTCGGCTCCGGGGATCAGGGCGGCGGAGTACTCGGCGGCGGCAGGGGCGACCACCTCGTCTTGAGTTCCGTGCACGACCAGGGTCGGCACGTCTACGGCCTGCAACACGTCGGCGCTGCCCACGTCCCTGCGGAACAGCTCGCCTCGCACCTTAGGACTGACCGAGGTCGCGGCGGCAGTGAGCTTCACGACCGTCTCAGCAGGCAGGACGGGTGCCATGGCCGCGCAGAACGTCGCCATCGCGGCGTCGTCGGTGATCGCGCCGGGCAGGGCGGCCCGCATGACCGGACCGGTGACGCCTCCCGGGCGGTCCCGGCCGATCTCGGTGATGGCGCTCACGAACACCAGCGCGGTGACGTCCGCGGTGCCGTGGAAGCGGAGGTAGTCGGCGAGGACGAGCCCGCCGTAGGACCACCCGACGACGGTCGCCGGCCCGGTGCGGTCGAGCACGGCGCGCAGGTCCGCGGCCCACCGCTCCGATGAGCGGTAGTCGCCGAAGTCGTCGGATTCGCCGTGTCCGCGCAGGTCAACGGCGTAGGTGCGAAAACCGGGCAGATCCCAGACCTCGCCGGTCTGCGCCCAGCCGTGGACGAGAACCACCGGCGGCGCGGCAACCGGACCTGACACCCGTAACGCAAGACGTCCCCCGCCCGTCGTCGTCACGTGTGTCAGCTGCACACAAGTACGAACGACCTGGCCGGGGGACGCATTCCCGCCGGTGCTACTTGATGGCGGACTTGCCCTTCCACTGGTCCCAGGACAGCTGCCAGTCGTACCAGTCGAACTGGGCCGGGAGCGTGGTGATCGAGCCGGTCACCTCGACCGGGTCACCGACCAGCGCCGAGTCGTAGTACGCCTTCGCGTCGGCCTCGAGCAGGTTCGCGCAGCCGTGCGAGGTGTTGTTGCTGCCGATGTTGGCCGCGTTGTCGTTGTTCTCGTGGATGAACTCGCCGTGGTTCGAGAACCGGACGGCCCACTTCTTCACGACGTTGGTGTAGCCGTAGCGCGGGTTGTCGAACGAGAAGGTGTCGTTCTTCGACATGACCACGAACGTGCCGTTCGGCGTCGTGAGCTCGGGGTCCGCGTCCTTGCCGAACGAGGCCGGGTAGTCGGCCGTCTGCTGGCCGTCGCGGAACACCTTGAGCCGGTGCGTCGGGTTGTCGATCTTCACGACCTGGTTGCGGCCGATGGTGAAGTCGCTGGTCACGTCGGCCTTGCCGAACGCGCCGCCGCCGTAGTTGACGCCGTAGAGCTTGGCCTCGACCTTCACCGTGGTGTTGGCGGGCCAGTACTTCTCCGGCCGGTAGTGCACCTCCTGGGCGTTCAGCCACGCCCACGAGCCCTGCACGTTCGCCGAGTTGGTGACCTTCAGCGCCTTCTCGACGGTCGCCTTGTCCTCGACCGGAGCCTCGAACTTGACCATGATCGGCGCCGCGACGCCCACGGTCTGGTTGTCGCTCGGCCAGAGCGTCGCGCGGGTCTGCGAGCCGGGCGCGACGGTGGTGAACGAGCCCTTGAGCTCGACGGGCTTGCCGTCGGACCCCACGGCCTTGCCGGTGAAGCTGTACGTCTTGCCGTAGCCCAGCGGCTCGGCCGTCGTCCAGCCCGACTTGTCCTCGGTGAGGGTGCCCTTGACGTCGGCGCCCTCGGGCGACTTCAGTGCGACGGACTCGATCTTGCCGTCCACCACGGTGACCTGGACCGGGGTCGTGACCTGCACGTCCTTGGTTCCGTCGACCGGGGACAGGGTCACCTTCGCGGACGGCAGCGAGCTGTCCGCCTTGGGTGTGCCTGCCTCGACACTTGAGCAACCGGTCAGCAGCGTCAGTCCAGCGACCAGCGCGACAAGCGTTCTCTTCACGGTTTCGACCTCCCACCATGGTGGACGTCCAGAACCCCGGCGGGGTGTGAGTGACGTCGGTCACACCCGCTCCGGCAGCTTACGATCGAAGTCGTGAATCGACCTGTCGCAGTTGTGACCGGAGCCAGCGCGGGAATCGGCGAAGCCACCGCGCGGCGGTTGGCCGCCGAGGGTTTCCACGTCGTGCTGGGTGCACGGCGCCTTGACCTCCTCCACGTTATCGCGAAGGAGATCGAGGGGACGGCCCTCGAGCTCGACGTGACCGACGAGACGTCCGTCGCTGCCTTCGCGGACCAGGTGCCCGTGGCGAACGTGCTGGTGAACAACGCGGGCGGCGCTCGCGGGCTCTCCACCGTGGCCGAGGGCAGTGCCGACGAGTGGCGCTGGATGTGGGAGGCGAACGTCCTCGGCACCCTGCTCGTGACCAGGGCTTTCATCCCGAAGCTGATCGCGTCCGGGGACGGGCACATCGTGTCTGTGACGTCCATCGCGGCGTACGAGGCCTACGACAACGGCTCGGGCTACACGAGCGCCAAGCACGCCCAGTCGGCGTTGCACCGGACGTTGCGCGGCGAACTGCTCGGGCAGCCGGTGCGGATCACCGAGATCCAGCCGGGCATGGTCGAGACGGACTTCTCCGCCAACCGGTTCGGCGGCGACACCGAGCGCGCGGCCAAGGTCTACCAGGGCATCACGCCGCTGGTCGCGGACGACGTGGCGGACGTCATCTCGTTCGCGGTCACCCGGCCGTCGCACGTGAACCTCGACACGATCGTGCTCAAGCCGCGGGCCCAGGCCTCCGCGACTCGGGCACACCGCGAGTGAGCAACTCCACGTCCAACTGACGCAGGACGGGCTCGATGGGGTTCGCGAAGCCCGTCGAGCCCGATCCGGCGATGTACAGGCCGACGACCCGGTTGTCGGCGTCGACCAGGACGGCACCTGAGTCGCCGTGGTCGCCGAAGAGCTCAGCCGAGTGCACCCGGATCTGGTCGCGCAGGGTCCGCACGCCGATGCCGTCGCCGAAGTCGAGCCGCAGCGTGGAGTCCGTCGACTCGATCACGCCGTAGGTGAGTCCGGTGGTGCGGCCGCGTTTGCGGACGGTCGAGCCGATGCTCGCCCTGGCGCTGCCCGTGATCGCGCCGATGTCCAGCACCTCCGCGCGGAACGGCCGGGTGCCCGTCCACAGGCCCGCCGCGCACACGGCGCCCGCCAGCGCGGCCCGGTCCAGCACGGCGACCTGGTCCTCGCCCGGCACGCCACCGTCCACTCTGGACGGGTGCACGAACTCGTCGCCCACCGACCACGAGTCGTCGACGCAGCCGACGTGGAACGTGGTGAGCCCCAGCACCTTCCGCGCCTCGTCGCGGGTGACCGCGAACGCGCCGAGCGTGCCGGCGATCACGAACTCACCGGCCCTCGGCACCTCCGGCGGCACGACCCGGAACGACCGAGCGGGCCCGATGCCGATGCCGCCGCGCAGCACCTGATGCCGTTCCGCCGCAACGGGTTGCTCGTCCTCGGAGCGGATGATCCTGGCGCGGTGCAGCACGATCGACTCGGCCACGACGTCGGTCGGCACCCCGCCGACCTCGACCGGGATCTGCTGCGGCTGGTCGGGGCCCTTGGCGCACACGTAGACGACGATCGCGGCCTTGCCGGTCGGGCGACCGGCCGTGACCTTCTCGCCGATGTCCACGCCGATGACGCCCGGCCGGGCCAGGAACTCGTCTTCGACCATGCGCTTGATCGGCCTGATGACCTCGCGCGCGCTGTCGTCGAGGTAGCTCATCGGCAACCTCCGTCCCCTTGTGACTCCATGAAACACGCCAGGTAGCGGTTCGTCACACGGAGTCACCCGAACGCCGCTAGAGCTGAACGCCTACGAAAACGGGTTCCGGGTGCAGTTCCACTCCAAAGGCCGAACGCACGCCGTCGCGCACCTCGCGGGCGAGGTCGAGCAGGTCCTCGGTGGAGGCGCCGCCGCGGTTCGTCAGGGCCAGCGTGTGCTTGCCGGACAACGAGACCCGGCCGCCCGGGCCCTGGTGTCCCTTGCGGAACCCGGCCCGTTCGATCAGCCACGCGGCCGAGAGCTTCTTCTGGCCGTGGCCCGCCGGGTAGCTCGGCACGTCGACGTCCGCGCCGAGGCGTTCGGCGATGCGGATCAGCACGCCGCTGAACGTCGCGTCGTCGATGATCGGGTTGGTGAAGAACGAGCCGGCGCTCCACGTGTCGTGGTCGGTGGCGTCGAGCACCATGCCCTTGCCGCGGCGCAGCTCCAGCACGGCCTTGCGGGCCGCGTCGGCGGGAACGCGTTCCCCTTGTGCCACCCCGAGAACGCGCGCCAGCTCGCCGTAGCGGATCGGCGCGGACATGCCGCCCGAGGTCAGCGTGAACCGGGTGCGCAGCACGACTGCGTTGTCGGTGTTCTTGAGCGTGCTGGTGCGGTAGGCGAGGCCCAGCTTGGCGGCGGGCACCTGGTGCACCTTGCCGCTGCGGCGGTCGAGCAGATCCACCGACTGGAGCACCTGGGAGATCTCGACGCCGTACGCGCCGACGTTCTGCACGGGCGTGGCGCCGTTCAGACCCGGGATGCCGGACAGGCACTCGAGCCCGCCGAGGCCCTGCGCGACCGCCTCGGCGACGACGGCGTCCCACTCCTCGCCCGCCTCGACGGTGAACTGGACGATGCCGCCGCCCAGCGGGTCGAGCCGGAAGCCCTTGGTGGCGACGTGCACGACCGTGCCGTCGAACCCGCCGTCCGAGATCACGAGGTTGGACCCGCCGCCCAGCACGAGGACCTTCTCGTCGGCGGCGGCGTCGGCTGTTCGCACGGCTTCGACCAGCTCAGCGGCGGTCGTGGCGTGGACGAACCGCGCGGCCGGGCCACCGAGTCGGAGCGTGGTGCGCTCGGCCAGAGGTACGGACTGCGTGGTGGTCACAGACGTCAACGGTAGCCTCCGCGACATGGCACGCCGCATCGAGCACCACACCACGTCACCCCATTCGGCGGAGAAGGTCTTCGGCGCGTTGACCGACGAGACCTTTCTGCGGGACCGGCTGGCCGCGATCGGTGGCCCCGGATCCGTCCTGGTGACGTTCGACCAGACCGACGAGCGGACGTCGTACCAGCTCAAGCAGGGTGTGCCCGCGGAGCACGTGCCGTCGGCGATCAAGGCGGCGCTCGGCGGCGACCTCGTGATCAACCGCACGGAGACGTGGGCGGCGGGCGCCGGCACGGTCGAGGTGCTGGTCAACGGCGTGCCCGGCCGGCTCGAAGGCTCGTTCACCGTTCTGGGCAACGGATCGGGCTCGAAGCTCACCCTCTCGGGGGAGGTCAAGGTCAGCATCCCGTTCCTCGGCGGCAAGATCGAGAAGCTGATCGCGGAGCAGGTCGCCGTGCTGCTCGACAAGGAGAGCGAGTTCACGTCCGAATGGCTCGCAAACCGCGGCTAGCGGCGGGCCGGGCCCGCGCGCTCGGCCTGCCCACGCGCGGCACGACCAACCCGAACCGCCTGCGCCGGGTCGACCGGTGGATGGCCGGCACGCTCGCGGGCTTCCTGACCGACGCGGCCGACCCGCTGGTGGTCGATCTCGGGTACGGGGCCACGCCCATCACCACCGTCGAGATGGCCGCACGGCTGCGGGTCGTCCGCCCCGACGTGCGCGTGCTCGGGCTGGAGATCGACCAGGACCGGGTCGACGCGGGCAAGGCGGTGGCCTCCCCGCCGCTGCTCGACTTCCGGCGCGGCGGGTTCGAGCTGGCCGGGGCACGACCGGTGCTGCTGCGCGCGTTCAACGTGCTGCGCCAGTACACCGAGGAGCAGGCGTTCGAGGCGTGGGACACGATGCTCGGCCGGATGGCTCCCGGCGGGCTGGTCGTCGAGGGCACGTGCGACGAGATCGGCCGCCGGTGCACCTGGGTGACGTTGAACGCCGAGGGGCCGCAGACGTTCACGCTCGCGGTGAAGCCGTCGGGCATCGAGGTGCCGTCGGACGTGGCCGAGCGGCTGCCCAAGGCGTTGATCCACAAGAACGTGCCGGGTGAGCGCGTGCACGCCCTGCTGGCCGAGCTGGACGCCTGCTGGGCGACGGCGGCCCCGTTCGCGCCGTTCGGGCCTCGGGCACGGTGGGTGGAGTCGGCGCGGCTGCTCGTGGAACGCGGCTGGCCCGTGCTGGACGACCGCCGGCGCTGGCGGCTCGGCGAAATCACGCTCGAATGGGCCGCCGTCGCGCCCTAGGGTGGATCGCGTGGACTTCGTCGCGCAGATCGAGAGCCAGGCTTCTTCGATGCGGTCGGCCGCCCTGAAGGCCGGTCCGGACGCACCCGTCCCGTCGTGTCCTGAGTGGACTGTGCTGGACCTCGTGCGCCACCAGGCGGAGGTGCACACGTGGGCCGGGCAGGCGCTCGTGACCGCACCCGACGAGCGCAGGCCGAAGTGGCCGCACGCGCCCGAGGGGTGGGACGAGGCGCTGACGTGGTGGGAGAACGCGCTTTCCGTGCTGCTGGACCGGTTGCGGTCGACGCCCGGCGACCGTCCCGCGTGGACGTTCCACGGCCCGTCGCGCGCGGACTTCTGGGCGCGCAGGCAGGCGCACGAGACGTCGATCCACCGGCTGGACGCGGAACTGGCGACCGGTCTCGACGTGCCGGTGCTGCTGTTCGACTCGGAGTTCGCCGCGGACGGCGTCGACGAGATGCTGACGGTGATGGTCCCCCGCCAGCTGGTGCTGGGCCGCGAGATCACGGCGACCGGCCGCCTGGTCGTGCACGCGGCCGACGCGGGCCGCACGTGGGAGGTCTTCCTCGCCGCCGGTGAGCAGCCGGTCGTGACGGGCGTGCTCGACTCCGCCGTCGACGCCGACGTGACGCTGGCGGGCACCGCGGACGCGCTCTACCGCGCCCTGTGGGGCCGTCCGAGCCACGCGATCGTGACCGGAGACGAGTCCCTGTTGGCGGCGCTGCCCAGGCCGTGAATACTTCTGCGGCGTGTCATCGCCTGAGCGTCGCTATGTGATCACCTTCGGCTGCCCGGACCGCACCGGCATCATCGCGAGGATCTCGTCGTTCCTCGCGGAGAACGGCGGCTGGATCGTCGAGGCCGCGTACCACACTGACCCGGAGACGGGCTGGTTCTTCACGCGCCAGGAGGTCCGCGCGGACTCCCTGCCGTTCGGCGTGGACGACCTGCGTGCGCGCTTCGCCGACGTGGCCGCGTCCCTCGGCGCGCAGTCGACGTGGACGGTCACCGACACGGGCTCCCGCAAGCGCGTGGTGATCCTGGTGTCGAAGGAGGGCCACTGCCTCTACGACCTGCTGGCCCGCGTGGCCACCGGCGAGCTCGACGTCGAGGTGTCGGCTGTCATCGGCAACCACCCGGAGCTCGGCGACATCACGCGCGCGCACGGCATCCCGTTCCACCACGTGCCGTTCCCGGTCAACGACCCCGAGGGCAAGCAGGCGGCGTTCGCCCAACTCCGCCTGCTGGTGGAGAAGCACGACCCGCACGCCGTCGTCCTGGCCCGCTTCATGCAGATCCTGCCGCCGGAGCTGTGCGCGGCCTGGAGCGGAAAGACCATCAACATCCACCACAGCTTCCTGCCGTCGTTCATCGGCGCGCGCCCGTACCACCAGGCGCACCGGCGGGGCGTGAAGCTCGTGGGCGCCACCTGCCACTACGTGACGGCGGACCTCGACGCGGGGCCGATCATCGAGCAGGACGTGATGCGCGTGCACCACGGCGACTCCGTGGCGGACATGGTGCGCAAGGGCCGTGACATCGAGAAGGTGGTGCTGGCGCGCGGGTTGCGGTGGCACCTGGAGGACCGCGTGCTGGTGCACGGCAACCAGACGGTGATCTTCTGAGCTACCAGCTCTCCTTGCGGTAGACGGACTTCTCGGCGAAGTCCTCGTCCTCGCGCTGGGCCTTCTGCTGCGGCAGCGGGGGTTGCTGGGGTTGCGGGACCTGGACGTCGGTGTCCAGCTCGTTCGCGTGACCCCCGACGACCTGGCGGAACTCGCCGAGCACGTTCGTCGCGGCCTGTTCCCTGGCGGAGCGGACCAGTGCGAGGACCTTCGTGGCCAGCTCGGCGTTGCCCTCGATCTCGAGGTCGAGGAGGGCGCCGTTCGCCGCGACCGTGACGGTCAGGGACTTGTCCTCGCTCGTCACGGTCGTGCCGGCGGATTCGAGGTTGCGGCGGAACGCGGTGGCGTTGCGCTGCAGTTCGGCGGTCTTGGCCTCGAAGTCGGCGAGCCATTCGTCGGGAGTCATCGCGGTGCTCATTTCTTGGTGGGACGAGGGCCGTACTTCTGGTTCAGCTCAGCCACTTGCGCTTCGTCGTACTTGTCAATCTTGATGGGACCGTCGAAAAGGATGATCGACTTGTCCGTCACCGGCTTCGGCGGAATCACTTCGCCCTTCACGATCCCTGCTGCGAGCGCGACGGTCGTGGTGCTTTGCCAGTAGTTCTTCTTCGCGATCTCGACCAGTTCCTGGACCAGTTCTTCAGACGCGGTCTCCGGCTTCAAGGCGGCATTCAGACCGATTCCGGAGCTGTCAATCGAGTGCGTGTACTCGTACCGGGCCTCAGCGACACCTGGCACCGCCCGCCACTCGGCCTCGATCTTCTTGCCCAGGTCGTCGTCGTCCTTGAGGAATGTGAAGGACTCCTTGCCCTCTCCGCAACTCGTCAGCAGAGCGAGCGCGAACAACGTCGCCAGCACGTGGCGAATTCTCATTTCCCACCTTCACGGTCAACTCGGTAAGTGCGCATCTCGGACGAACTCCCGCCGGTGAACGCCCCAAGGCCGTCCTTGTACCTCTGCACGGACGGATCCGATCCGCGGTCCAGTTCCCGGGCCGCGTCCGTGTAGTTCTCCTGGATCTGATGATTCCCACCGACGGTGTTCTGCTGGTTGTCGAACTCCACGGTGGTGCGGTTCGGGCTGTCCGGATTCCCGGAGGCGTCGAGGTGGGGGACGATGTCGTTGCGGTTCTCCAGGGACAGCACCTGCACAGCCCCCGGAACCTCGATCCGCCCTACCGGAGAGCCGGCGGTGAGCACGTGAGTCACGTTGTACCCGTTGGAGACGAGGTCCGTGGTCGCCTGCGCGGCCACGATGCCACCTTGGCTGTGGCCGACCAGCATCACGGGCGCGCCGGTGTCCTGGGCCCCCGCTCGGCGCAACGCCTCCTCGATCCCCTTCTGCAGCACGGTGTTGTTGCCCGCCATGGCGTCGACGTTGGTGCCGAGGTCGTTGGCACCCTTCGTCGTGAAGGGCGCGTTCCACTCCTTGGTGCCCGGGATGTCCACCACGTAGCCAGTCACCTTGCCGTTCGCGTCCCTGATGATCTGGACATCCAGGTTGGCTGGATCCGGGTTCTGGTCGCTCTCGAACTTGTCGGAGCTGTTGCGTCGTGCCAGACCGTCGAGGAGGTCGCCCAGGTTGCCGGGCGCGTCCGGGTTCGTGGTCCGCGAGTCCGTCACGACCGCGTCGCTGTCCGGGTAGGTCGCGGCCAGCAGATCCAGGTTGGTGGCGAGGTCGACCGGGATGCCCAAGGCGCTGAGCATGCCGGGCGACATGCCGACCAGCGTGTCGACCATGCCCGGATGGTCGACCAGCCACTTCTGCCAGTCGCCGTCGTAGTTCAGGTAGACGTCGGTGGCGATCGCACCGCCGCCGACCAGCGCTGCACCGACCGGATTGGTGGCCACCGCGAGGCCCGCGAACCAGCGGCTGGCGTCCAGGCCCTTGGCGGCCAGCTCGTCGGCCATCTCATAGGCGATCCGGGTGGCCTTGAGCGCCTCGCCGCGCAGGCCGATGCCGGCCGAGGTGGCGGTGAGGCCGTTCGGGCCGTCGAGTGCGACGGCCATCGCCGCCTCGAACTTGACCACGCCGCCGGGGTTGAGCAGCGACGAGGCGAGCACGTCGGGCTCGGCGAGGAACTTGTGGCCCGCGACGGCGGTCTTGAGGGTATCGCCGGCGACGTCACCGGTGAGGTCGCCGAGGGCAGCCAGGTCGTCGTACTTGGCGGTGATGCCGCCCGCGCCGCCGCTGACGCCGATGTTCGAGACGGTCATGCCAGCGCTCCTGCCACGGCGGGGGCCACCCAGGTGCCCAGGTCTTCGCGTTGCGCCGGTTCGATCCGCACCATGCGGCGGTCCGAGCCGTCCGGCTCGGGGTCGAGGCCGCTCCAGCCGCCTGCCGTGTGCACCCAGTTGACCTGGGAGGTTCCGCCGTTCCAGACGACCAGGCAGCGCAACGCTCCGTCGGTCTGACCGGCCACGTCGCGTGCCAGCGAGGCCTCGTCGCCGGACAGGCTCAGCGCGTCCACCACGGCCGCGGGCCCGTCCGGATCGGCGGCGCGGAAGAGCCTGGCGGCGCCCATCTCCTGCAACGCCACCAACGGCAGGCGGCCGCGCAGGGGTTCGGCGTCCTGGACGCGGCCGAGTCGTGCTTCGAGGCTCACCACTGCTTCTGGCTGCGGCACCGCGCGGATGAGTTCCTTGCCCAGGTCGACCGACGCGAACATGGACAGCTCCACCGCGCCGTCGCCCAACTCGAAGAGCGAGGCGCCCAACGGTCCGTTGACCGCGTGCACGCTGTGCGAGGCCTTGGCGCCGATGGACGCGACGGTGTCGAGCAGAACCGTTGGCCTGGCGAGGATCTGGAGGTTGCGCTCCACCGACGGGTGGACCTCGGCCTCGTCGCCGACGCCGGTCACGACGCGCTTCTTGGTGAGCTCCGCCTCGGCCGGTCCGATGTGGACGTCCGCCGGCCTCCAGTCCGGCGGCAGGTCGACGCCGGTCTTCTCGACCAGGTAAGCGAATTCTCCGGCGGACAGCACCAGCCGGTGCGGTGCCGGGGTCACGCGGGCACTCCCTGGCCGCGCATGAACTCGCCGACTTCCAGCCAGGCCTTGTCGCCGTGCGGCGGCAGGTTCTCCGGGCCCCACTTCCAGCCGGTCCACGGCGCCTGCGGCGGCTGAGGTGCCTGCCCGCCACCGAAACCGAGCGCGTCGGCCACGCCGTTCGCGATGTCCTTCACGGCGTTGTTGAACGCGTCGACGGCGCGGTTGAACGTGTCGATCGCGCTCTTGAACCAGCCGGTGACGGCCTCCGCGATGCGTTTGATCGCGGCGATCATCTCGCGGACCTCCTGGGCGTGCTGCCGCAGCACGGCGGCGGCGCCGTCGAGGCCGTCCGCGGCCTTGAACAGCTGGCGCTTGTCCCCCTCGACCGTGTCGCGGCACCGCTCGGCCGCGATCGACTGCCACTGCATCCTGCGCGCCGCGTCGTTCATCTCGGTGCCGCGCGTGCGGACCGACTCGGCGCGCTTCTCGATCTCGCCCGCGATGCGGTCCAGCTCGTCCGGATTGCCGTACATGCCCACCCCGTTCACTCGGAGTGAGCAAAGCACAACAGAGAGAGGCCCCGCCCACCGAACCGGAGAAGATGAGCGGAACTACTCATCGGCCGGGTTCGAGTTCGCCGGCCTCCGACCGCGGCCCGTACCGGCGTTCCATCTCGACGACGTCGCCGAGCTTGAACTTGACGTCGTCGCTGGTCAGCAGCTCGCCGCCGGAGTCAGACCGAAGCCGGACGCGGAAGTCGACCCGGCGGCCGGTGCCCGTCCAGTAGTCGCGCCGGATGATCTCCATGGCCTCGTCGGCCTTCGCGCGATCCGCCGCGGTCGCTGTCACGCTGAGGTACTGCCGGTAGTCCATGCCGGTCGTGTATTCCACCTCGACCGCGGAAACGCCATCGTGCGCCTTCAGGTCGGACTCGATGCGGTCGGCGAGATCCTCGACCGTGTCGTCGGACGTGCCGCACGCGGTGATGAGCAGCAACGGCGCCAAGAGCGCGAGGCGCTTCACTTGCTCGGCCGCGTCGGCCGGGGGCCGTAGCTGGCCGTCAGGTCGCCGTCGAACTCGATGTCGCCCTGGCCGATGGGCTCGGCTTCTCCCGGCTTGTCGGCGTAGGGCGGGTCGTCGGTGGAGTAGACGAGGTAGCCGACCCCCACGTCACTCGAGGTGCCGCGCCAGTAGTCGCGCCGCGCGATCTCGACCAGGTCGTCGACGGTGGTGGCGGTGATCTTGTCCGCGTGCACCAGGACCTCGACCCTCATGCTCTCGCCGAGGTCGAGGCCGTGCCGGTACTCGAACTGGGCCGCGGCGACGTCCGGTCGTTGTTTCCAGTCGGCCACGATCTGCTTGCCGACGGCGTTGACGTCCGCGTTGAAGTTCTCGAGCACGCCGCACCCGGTGAGCAGCAGGAGAACCGGTAGAAGTCTGAGCATCGCGCACCCCCGCCGTGGATCTTGGCAGGGGTGCGCGGCGGGTGCCCGGCGAACTCAGATCTTGTTGGCCGCCATGCCCACCGCCTCGACCAGCCAGCCGGCGTCCGCGGCCGACATGACGGCGGGCGGGGTGAAGCTGACCGTGCGGCCGCGGAAGTCGGCCAGCACGCGGGAGCGCAGCAGTTCGCCGGTGAAGACGTCGGCGGCGCGCTGGTCCGGCAGTTCGACGCCGAGCAGCAGGCCGCGGCCGGTCGCGTGGGCCTTGCCGGCGGTGACCGCGCGCAGGCCGTACAGCAGTTCGTCGCCGAGCAGCTTGGCTCGTTCGACGAGGCCTTCGGAGGCGGTGACGCGCAGGCAGGCGTTGACGGCGGCCGAGGCGAGAGGGGAGACGGCGTCGTGGCCCCGCCACAGCGGCACCTCGACGGCGGCCGAGGCGACGACGGCGGCGATCGGCAGCACGCCGCCGGACAGGCCCTCGCCGACCAGCATGATGTCCGGGGTCACGCCGTCCAGGTCGACGCCCCACCACACGCCGAGGCGGCCCAGGCCGGAGCGGGTCTCGTCCACGACGAGCAGCGCGCCCGCCTCGCGGCACGCCTCGGCGACGTTGCTCAGGTAGCCGGTGGGCGGTGGCGCGACGCCGCGGACCGGTTCCACGAGCACGCAGGCCGGTGGGCCGGAGGCGAGGACGGCGCGCAGCGAGTCGATGCCTCCGTACGGGACCTCGCCCGTGGTCAGGACACGTGGGCGGCCGTTGGCCTGGGCGAGGGCGACGGCGAACTGGGCGGCCTCGGACGCCGAGGGAAAAGTGTGGATGTGGTCGAGTCCGTTGGGAGTGACCAGGTCGAGCATCAGGCGGTCCAGCAGGGACGGCCTGCGCACCTGGCCGACCACGGCCTGCACCACGGCCGGGTGGGCGTGGCCTAGCAGGGGGACTCCGTACCCGCCGCAGTCCAGGTACTCGACTCGGTGGGGATCTACCACTCGGGCGCCTCTCGCGGCGCAGCCGGTCAGCTGTTCGGTAGCCATTTCGGGGAACCTCTCCTGGGCAGCGCGGCCCGCGGCCGCTCGTCGGGGATGGCGAGCGAACCTGAGTTCCCACCAAGAGATTCGGATCCCGAGCCCAGTTGGTTCGCACGAGGCATAGGCTTTTTCCCGTGCGGATCGAAATCACCGACCTCGACCAGCTGCGGGCCGCCCCTGACCTGCGCAAAGCCGTCATCATCGGGCTGGACCTGCATCGCGAGGACGTGCGGGTGCCGATGGACGGTGCCCTGCTGCTCGGGTGCACCCTCAGCGAGACCATGCAGCGCAGGGCGGAGGCCGCGGGAGCGTTGATCTTCCCGGTCATCCCCGACCTGCCCTACGACGTGTACCGCTCCGCCCTCTACACGCCCGCGGAGCTGTTCGCGGGCTTCGACCCGGCCGACCCGAAGTCCTACGCCGACACCCCCGACGCGGTCATCTACAAGCACAGCAAGCAGCAGGGCCACCACCCCGACCCGTTGCACGCGCTGGCCGAACGCCTGCACGACCACTCGATCACCGAGGCCCTCGACGAGACGCTGACGGGCTCGCCGGTCGCCGTCATGGGCGGCCACGCGCTGGCCCGCGGCTCCGAGGGCTACCGCAACGCCGTCACGCTCGGCGCGGCACTCGGCAACGCCGGCTTCACCGTCCTGACCGGCGGCGGACCGGGCGCCATGGAAGCGGTGCCACTGGGCGTGCGCCTGGGTTCCGCGGACTCCGACGTCCTGGACGCGCTGGCCAAGGCCCCGTCGTTCGGCCACGACGACGAGTCGATCGGCCGCTGGCTCGCCGCGTTCCCGGAGATCCGCAGCTTCGACAAGCCGCGCACGATCGGCATCCCGACCTGGTTCTACGGCCACGAGCCGCCCAACCCGGCCTGCGAGCTGCACGCCAAGTACTTCGCGAACTCGGTCCGCGAGGAGGGCCTGCTGACCGTCGCGACCGGCGGCATCGTCTACACGCCGGGCAAGGCGGGCACGGTCCAGGAGGTCTTCCAGGACTTCACGCAGAACTACTACGGCAGCGTCGGCCCGGCCGCGCCCATGATCTTCCTGGGCCGCGACTTCTGGACCGACGAGGTCCCGGCCGCACCGCTCGTGCAGAAGCTCGCGGCGGGCCGGGAGGCCGAGCAGTGGATCCTCGTCACCGACGACGTCGACGAGGCGATCGCACTACTGACCAAGTACGCGGGCTAGCTCCGGCACCACCTCGGCGCCGGTGAGCTTCATCAGCACGTCGCCGGGGATCAGGATCTTGCTGCCCCGGATGCCGCTGCCCACGATCAACTCGGGGGCGGCGGCCACCTCGGGCGAGACCAGGATCGGCCAGTCCGCGGGCACCCCGACCGGCGTGATGCCGCCGTACTCCATGCCCGTCAACGCCACGGCCTCGTCCATCGGCGCGAACGACGCCTTGCGCGCGTCGAGCCGCTTGCGGATGACGCCGTTCACGTCCGCGCGCATGGTCGCGAGCACCATGCAGGCCGCGTAACGGACGACGTCGCCGCGCTTTCCGGCCACGACCACGCAGTTGGCCGACGCTTCGAGCGGCGAACCGTAGTGCGCGCAGAACTCTGCGGTGTCGGCGAGCGTGGGGTCGATCTCCGCGACGGCGACGCGGTCGGCGCCGTCCAGGTTCTTCAGCGCGGCCGCGACGGGCTCGGGCACCAGGTCGAGACGGGAAAGCACAGGTACGGGTTCGAGAGACCCGGCGATGGTCCACACGCTGCCCATCCTGCCAAATGCTGTTTGACTTTGACGCTGCGTCAACCTCTACCTTCGATTTCAGAGCGCGAAGGGGGAACCGAAATGGCCTGGTCGATCGCCCAGGTGGCCCGGATGTCGAAGGTGACGTCCAGGACACTGCGGCACTACGACTCGATCGGCCTGCTGCCGCCGGCCTGGATCGGCGACAACGGTTACCGCTACTACGAGAAGGAACAGGTGCATCGCCTGCAGCAGATCCTGCTGCTGCGCGACCTCGGCCTGGGCCTCGACGTGGTCGCGGAGATGCTGAACGGCACGGACCAGCTGACCGTCCTGCGCAACCACCACCGGTGGCTGCAGGACGAGAAGCAACGGCTGGACCGGCTCGCCGGCACCGTCGCGCGAACGATCGCGGAACTGGAAGGAGGGGACGAAGTGAAGATGGAAGAGCTGTTCGACGGCTTCGACGCCAAGAAGCAGGAACGGCACGAGGCCGAGCTCGTCGAGCGCTACGGCGAGGGCGTCAAGGAGCACATCGCCGAGAGCAGGCAGAAGCTCAAGGACTGGACTCGGGCCGACGCCGACGACTTCATGGCCCAGTGGCGGGACATCGCGGCGAAGCTCGGCGCGTTGTACACCGCGGGCACGGCAGTCGACGCCGCGGAGACGCAGGAGCTGATCGACCGCCACTACCGGTGGATCTGCCTGAGCTGGACGCCCAACCGGGAGTCCTACAAGGGGCTCGGCGACCTCTACGTCGACTCGGACGAGTTCCGGGTCAACTTCGAGGTCGAGAGCGGCGGCAACATGGCCGAGTGGGTGCGTGACGCGATGGCCCACTACGCCGAGACCCGGCTGTCCTAGCGAAGATGCGGGAGCTGCAGATCCCGCATCACCCGCCGAAGAGCTTCACCGATCAGTCCAGCTCGAACGCCTTCAACGCCTCGCGGTTGAACGCCGGGAGGTCGTCGGGGTTGCGAGACGTCACCAGCGTCCACCCGTTCATGTCGCACACCCGGACCTCTTCGTCGGCCCAGTCGCCACCCGCGTTGCGGATGTCCGTCTGCAAGCTCGGGAACGAGGTCAGCATCTTGCCGCGCACCACGCCGGACTCGACCAGCAACCACGGCCCGTGGCAGATCGCCGCGATCGGCTTGCCCGCGGCGACCAGGGCCTTCACCAGCTCGACCGCGTCGGGTTCCATCCGCAGGAAGTCGCTGTTCGCGACGCCGCCTGGGATCACCGCGCCGTCGTAGTCGGAGGCGCTCGCGTCGGCGAACGTCGTGTCGACGGGGAACGCGTCGGCAGGCGTGAGGTGGTGGAACCCGCGCACCTCGCCGAGCTTCGGGGCGAGCAGGCGCGGCACCCCGCCGGACTTCTCGACGTGCGCCCACGGGTCGGTCAGCTCGACCTGCTCGATGCCTTCCGAAGCGACCAGGAACGCGATCTTCTTCTGTTCAGCCATGCATTTCGGCTACCCGCCGAAGAACGCGACCAACCGGTGCCGGATCTCGTTCCGGTGCGTGATCATCGGCGACGCCGAGTCGATCAGCCACAGGTCTCCACGAGGAAACGCCGCCGCGGTCGACTTGGCCACGTCCTCGGGGTGCAGGGGATCACCGACAGCCCCGATGACCAGCACCGACGTCGACACAGCCGCCAGCGCCGAGGCATCGGCCACGGCGACCTGACCGGGCAACTGCGCAGCCGCCGCCTCCAGGCGACTCAAAGCCGCCCGCCGCTCCGCCACGTAGATCGGCGGCCCCACCGTCAGATCCGACAGCTGCTGCAACGTGAACGCGGGCCGGGGCTGGTCCAGCACCGCGGGCAGCAGCAGAGCCACGCGCGAGAACCGGTCGGGCTCAAGAGACATCAGCCGCACCAGCGCACCGGCGCCCAACGACACGCCCACGGCGTGCGAGGCGGAAACGGTGCCCAGGTCGGCGGCGATCGTGCCGTAGTCCCAGTAGCCCTCGGGCGCGTCGGGCGCGGTCCCGTGCGACGGCAGCGTCACGACGACACGGGTGCCGGGCAGCCCGGAGGCGGGGATGCGCGCCTCGCCGGGGGTGGCGCCGAGCCCGTGGGCGACCAGCGTGACCGGCGAGCCGGAGCCGTAGGAGGCAGTGATCACCAGCGCGGGCCGCGCTGGACCTCGATCAGCCGCGGGCGCACGTCCACCATGTAGACGAGCACCGCGATCAGGCCGGCGAGCCAGAAGATCGACCCCGCGCCGCGCGGTTCGAACAGCAGCAACGCCGCCGTCCCGCCGCCGGTGATGCCGAGCCACGCGGGCTTCGTCATCTTCTCGATCGCGGTGTAGGCATCCGGCCGCTGGCTGATCGCGTGGAAGAACGCGAACAGGCCGAAGATGCTGAACACCACGTCGGCGAGGAACAGCACGATGCCGTCGAGGTTCCAGATGCTGATGTACGGCAGGTAGAACACAGGGCCAGCCTACGTGCCGGTACGAGAAGAGGGGAGCGGCCCTGTCAGGACCGCTCCCCTCTTGATCAACTCACCCGCGGGTGAGCGCTGCTTCTCAACGACTCACTTGGTGGTGTTCGTCGTGGTCGGCTTCTTGGCCGCGGTGGTGGAACGCGTGGTCGTCGCCGGCTTGCGGGGCGCGGTGCGGTTCGCGGTCTTGCGGGCGGTGCTGCGGACCTCGTGCGCCACCTCGCCACCGGTCTCGACGACCTCTTCGGCCAGCTTCTCGGCGGCCTCTTCGACCTCGTGGGCGACCTTCTCGCCGACCGAACGGGTGCGGCGGGTCACCTTGCCGAGGACGTCGTCCGCGAGCTCGCGGGCGTCGGCGGCGGCGGACTCGGCGCGCTTCTGCGCGGCCTCGACGGCCTGCTCGACCTGCTCCACGGCCTGCTTGACCTGCGGCTGGGCCTTGATCTGCTCCAGCGTCTGCTCGCCCTGGTCGGCGAGGTAGGTGTAGAGGTTCACCGCGGAGGCGGTGTAGGCGTCGACGAGCTTCTTGAGCTCGGCCGGCTGCAGCTTCTCGCGCAGGTCCTTGAGCTCGTTCGGGAGGTCGACGGCCTGGGTGCGGGCCTCGTCGGCGCGCTCCTTGGCCTTGTTCAGGGCCTCGACCACGGCCTTGGCGGCGAGGTCACCGGCACCGAGCGCGGCGAGCAGCGCCTGGCGTGCGGCGTGGGCGCCCTGCTCGGCGGCCTTGCGAACGTCGTCCTGGGTGAGCTTCGGCATGGAGATCAGTCCTCCTGTTGTTTGGCGGAGTTCTCCCGCCGGAAAGATTCGTAAACGTCGAGCAGCACCTGCTTCTGCCGCTCGGTCAGATCGGTCGCGGCGACGATGGCGTCCGCCAACGCACCGCCTTCGCGCTGCTGGAGGATCCCGGCCTCGACGTAGAGCACCTCGGCCGAGATGCGCAGCCCCTTGGCGATCTGCTGAAGGATCTCCGCACTGGGCTTGCGCAGTCCTCGCTCGATCTGGCTGAGGTAGGGGTTGGAGACTCCCGCTTGCTTCGCCAACTCCCGCAAGGAGATCTTGGCGGTGTTGCGCTGCTCGCGGATGTACTCACCGATGTTGCGCCCGAGGTCCGCGACTGCTTTGTCGATGGACTTGTCCACTGTTCCCGCTCCCGTTCCTCGTGCCACCAACCACGTTAGCGACGAGTGCTAGCAGTTGCAAGCACTCTGCTAGCAATCGCTGCGTGGGCTCCGCCACAGCGTTACCGTGGGAGGTGACATGGACGACGCCGGGGCCCTGCGCGCCGAGCTGGCGGACCACCTGCTCGGCGTCGGCGCGCTGCGCGAAACCAAGTGGCACAAGGCTTTCAAGGCCGTCCCGAGGCACGCGTTCCTGCCCAGGTTCTACCGTCAGCTGCACACCGGCGACTGGGAACGGGTCACCGGCGCCGACCCGGACTGGCTCGAGCTGGTCTACGCCGACCGGGTCTGGGTTACCCAGTTCGACGGCGACGACACGGTGACCGGCGGCACACCGACCTGCTCGTCGAGCATGCCCACCATCATGGCGATCATGCTGGAGGCACTGGAAGTCCACAACGGACAGTCAGTCCTGGAGGTGGGTACGGGCACGGGCTACAACGCGGCCCTCCTCTGCCACGCCGTGGGTTCCGGCAACGTGACGACGATCGACGTCGACCCGAACATCTCGCGACGGGCACGCGAACGCTTGAACACCAACGGTTTCCATCCCACCTGCGTCACCGGTGACGGCGCAAGGGGCCATCCGGCCAACGCGCCCTACGACCGCTTGCTGGCCACCTGCTCCGTCGCGACGATCCCACCGGCCTGGCTGGATCAGACGCGCGCGGGCGGCCTCGTCGTCACGACCCTGCACCGCCCCATCGGCGCGGGCCTGGTCAGGATCGTGTCGAACGGCGACGGCACCGGCGAGGGCCGCGTGCTCGGCGAGGACGGCCGGTTCATGCCGTTGCGCGCTCATGCGATCCCCACCGCGCTCGCCGGAGCAGGCGACTACGACCGGCGCGCCACCACGTTGCGGCTGAACGCCGTCGTCGACCCGGCGAGCCCGTTCGAGTTCTTCGCGGGCATCGCGCTGCCCGGCGTAGTTGCGGGCCGGGACTGGCTCGCCCATTCGGACGGATCGTGGGTGCACCACCGCGGTTCGCACGTCGACCAGGGCGGCCCGCGCCGGCTCTGGGACCTGGCCGAGAGCGCCGCCGCCGACTGGCACGACCTGGGCGAACCCCGCCGCCAGGACTTCGGCGTCACGATCACCCGCACCGCCCAGCACCTGACGTTGCGCGATCTGCACTGGCATCTGTGATCAACAACCAAACGTCACGACACGGGTCACTGAATCGACCCCGCGCGGATGCGGTGCGTCATGATTCGACGCATGTCCAGATTCCGTCAGCAGGCGTTGCTGGCCGGCTGCGTGCTGACGGCCGTGCTCACCGCGGCCGGGCTGTTCGTCACCGACCACGGCATCAACCCGCACCTGTGGCTGATCGTGCTCGCGGTGGCGTTCCTGGGCTTCCTGGCCGTGCTCGACCCGTGGGTCAAGCGCAGGCACAACGCCGCGCTCAGCACCGACGAGCACCTGGACGCGGCCTGCCGCGCCCTCGCCATCGGTCTGCAGGCTCAGTGGAACGAGGAGGTCCGCTCGCGCGGCCTCACCGACCCGGACGTGCTCGACCTGCACTGGGTCGCGCCCGACCTGGACGTGAGCGACGAGCCGGACGCGCCGCCCGGACGCAGCGACGCCGTCGTGGGCGCGTTCGAACGGCAGCTCAACCGCCGCCTGGTGATCATCGGCGAGGCCGGCACCGGCAAGTCGACGGTCGCGACGCTGCTGACGTGCGGCCTGCTCGACCGCTACGACGGCGGCATGGTCCCGGTGCTGCTGCCGCTGTCGACGTGGAACCCGGCGATCGAGGACATCCGCACCTGGCTCACCCGCAGGCTGTACGAAGACCACCCGGCGCTGCGCAACACCGAGCTGTACGGCAGCTACGCCGGTGACCTGCTGGTCGAGCAGCACAAGATCCTGCCCGTGCTCGACGGTCTCGACGACGTCCCCGCTCACCAGCGCGCGGACGCCCTCGCCCGGATCGCCAAGGCGTTCCCCGCGAAACGCCCGATGGTGCTGACCTGCCGCACCGACGAGTTCGCCTCGGCCGTGCGCCTCGCCGGTCCGCTGCCCGGCGCCGACGTGGTCGAACTGGCCCCGCTCGACCTGGACGAGGTCGCCGCCTACCTGCGGGCGAGCGCCGACAGCTGGGGCGCGGCGCGCTGGGAACCGGTGTTCATCCAGCTGCGCGAGGAACCGGACGGCAGGCTCGCGGACGCGTTGTCGACGCCGCTCACGATGTGGCTCGCCAGCATGGTCTACGCGGACAGCGAGGCCGAACCGACCGAACTGCTCGACCGCGGCCGGTTCCCGGACGCACGGGCGATCTCCGACCACCTCTGCGACGAACTGGTGTCGCGCGCGTACGGCAACCGGGCGTTCGCCCACCACGCCAAGGCGACGCAGGTCTGGCCGCGCGACCGCGCCCGCAAGTGGCTCGAGTTCCTGGCCCACGAGATGCGCGACCGCGGCATCCGCGAACTGGCCTGGTGGGAGCTGCGCCGGTCGGTCGGCAACACGTGGCTCGCGGTGCTCGGCGCACTCGTGCTCGGCGCGATCGGCGGGTTCGGCGTCGGCTGGCTGATGGCGTACTCGATCACGCCGTCGCTCGCCCCGATCACCGGTCTGGTCGCGGGCATCGCCGTCGGCGCGGCCGCCCTCACGGCCTCGCAGGAGCGCAAGGCCAAGCCACGGCTGGGGATCTGGCGCAGCCTGCTGCTGGTGCCGGGTGTGCTCGGCCTGGCGGGCGGCCTCGTCTTCGGTGCCCTGTACGGACTTTCCGCCGGGCTGGTGGTGGGCCTCGGCCTCGCCGTGGCGACCGCGCTGCGGTTCGCGTTGTCGAGCGCCGCCGAGCTCTCGCAGGCGTCGAGTCCACAGTGGACGATGGCGCGCGACCGGATCGCGGTGTGGACCGGTTCCCTGGTGCTGGCCGTGGTGTTCGGCTCGGCGGCGGCGCTGGTGTTCGGCCCCGGCCAGACCGGCATGGTCGGCCTCGGCCTCGCCTCCGGCCTGATGCTCGGGTTCGCGCTGGCCGTCCTGCACCTGCGCTGGTGGTGGTTCACCGTCGCGCGGATCTGGTTGGCACTGCGCGGAAAGCTCCCGTGGGAGCTGATGGTCTTCCTGGAGGATTCACGCAAGCTCGGCGTGCTCTGCCGGGCGGGGGCCTGCTACCAGTTCCGGCACGGGCTGGTGCAGGACCGCCTGGCAGAGCACGAGACGAACAGGACTACTCGGTCCGCAGGCCAAGTGCTCCGGTCGCCCTTCTCAGCGAAGGCAGCGTCAGAGCAGTGACCAGCACGACCAGCCCCACCGAGATGCCGGTGACGATCCCGATGCCGGTCCAGTCGTAGGCGACCTCGGCGTCGAACGCCCGCGTGACCAGCACGCCGAGCAACACGCCGGTGCCCACCGCGACCACCGTGGAGATCACCAGCGGAATCCCGTTCTGCCACACCAGTGACAGCGCGAGCGTCCGCCGCGGCACCCCGCTCGCCGCCATCGCCGCGAGCGGCCGGCGGCGTTCCCGCACCTGCTCCAGCCCCACGACCAGCAGGGACGCGCCGGCGAGCAGCAACGTGATCAGCGCCGCCCCGTAGAGCGCTCTGCGGACCGCCAGGAACACCTGCTCGACCTCGGAGCCGCGGTCCTGCCCGAAGAAGGTCGTGTGCACGCGCCACGAGTAGGGCGCGAGAGCGTTGCGCACGTGCTCGGCGACGTCCGTCCTCGACACGTCCAGCTCGGCCTGGATGTCGGCGTACGAGTGGGTCAGGTCGACGTCCTTCGCCGCCGCCGGGGTGACGAAGATGCCGATCAGGGTGCCGTTCGCGCGCTCGACCTGCGGCACCGTCCAGGTCCGGCCGGTCTCGTCGAACCTCAGCGTGTCACCGGGCTTGGCGTCGCCGAAACCGTTCGCGGTCGGCACCTGGAAGACCTGGCCGTCGGTGCAGCTCGAGAACCTCACCACCGTCCGCAGCGCCTCGCAGCTGCCGACCGAGATGGTGGTGGTGTCGCCCTCGGGCGTCGTCGTGTAGGTGCGCTGGAGGCTTTGCACCCCGGCCACACCCGGCGTCCTGGCCAGCAGTTCCGGCAGCTCGGGGATCGGGGTGGTCTCGTTCACCGTGACGTTGAGCGAGTGGTTCCCGGCCTGCCGAGTGTCCTCCGCCTTCACGTCGTTCTCGACGCCCGCGAGGATCACCTGGAGCGTCACGGTCCCGGCGAGCACCACCGACACACCACCGACGACCCGTGCCGCCGTGCCCGCGTCGAGCTGCAACCGGCGCACGGCCAGCTGCAACGCCGGAGTGGCCCCGCGCAACCCGTGCACGACCCGCTCGACCAGCCACGGCAGCAGCACGGGAACGGCGAACATCAGCAGGACCACGCCGACGACGATCGGCCACTCCTGCGGCTTCGAGCTGTCCGCGCCGAACTTGCCGAACTGGCTCGCCAGCAGCGCCACCCCGCCGAGCGCGGGCACGACCCGCCACCACAGCCTGCGCCGCACCGGCTTCTGCTCGCGCACCACGCCGAGCGGTTCGATGATCGTCCGCCGCATGGCGAACACCGAGGTCAGCACGGCCAGCACCGGCACGGCGACGATCACGAGCAACGTCAGCGGCAGCGTCGGCGCGAGGTCGCTCGGGAACATCGCGATCTCGGGGATGGGAATGTCGTCGACCAGCGGCCTGACCGCGAACAACAGCCCGAACCCGATGGCGAGACCGACCACCGCACCCGCCAGCGCCTCACCGGACGCGATCAGCCGCACCCGCGTCGCACCTGCTCCGACCAGGCGCAACGCGGCCAGCCGCCGGTCTCGCTGGGCCGCGGCCAGCCGGGCGGAGACGCTCACGAAGACCAGCACGGGGAACAGCAGCACGACCGCGCCGACGATGCTGAGCATCAGCAGGATCGTCGGCAGCCCGCCGCCTGCCCACCCCTGTCCGAACGCCCAGACCTGGTTGCCGTCGTTCGGCTGGATCTTCGCGTCGCCCGCGAGGAACCGGAGGTCCTGCGGCCCGTCCATGCCCTCCGGCGCGAACGTGCCGATGACCTTCTGCGGGAACCGCGGCCGCAGCAGCTCGCCCTCAGGGCTCGCCAGCAGGGCGGCGAGCCGGGGCGACACGATGATCTCCCCGTCGCCCGGCAGCCGGTCGATGCCAGGCGGCTTGGGCGCGTCCGGCACGACGGCGCGCACGTACGTGCCCCTGACGTAGTCGGACCGGTACTCGACCGACCCGTTCTCGACCAGCAACGGCGCGGGCCCGGTGCCCGTCTCCACGGTGTTGCGGGCGTCGCCGCGCTGGTCACGGTTGCCGAACGCGGTCGGGATCGACGCGGCGAGCAGCAGCACCGCCACGCACATGCCGATGCCGATCCCCTGGAGCGCGAGCCTCCCCCAGGACTTCCGGCTGCCCCCGACAGCCAGCCGGACGCCCAGGAGGAGGTCGCTCAGGACGCGGTTCACCTGACGAACTCCACGTCCCGCGAACGGCCGTCGCGCACCACGACCTCGCGGTCGGAGTAGGCGGCGACGCGCGGTTCGTGCGTGACCAGCACGACCGCCGCGCCGGTCTCCCTGGCCGCGGTGGTGAGCAGGTGCATGACCCGTTCGCCGTTCAGCGAGTCGAGCGCGCCCGTCGGCTCGTCGGCGAAGATCACCTTCGGCTGGGTGACCAGCGCGCGGGCGATCGCGACGCGCTGGCCCTGGCCACCGGAGGTCTCGCCGGGCCGCTGGTCCGCGACCACGTCGACCTCCAGCCTGGCCATCCAGTCGCGCGCGGCCCGTTCGGCGTCCTTGCGCTTCATCCCGCTGAGCCGCAACGGCAGCGCGACGTTCTCCAGGCAGGTGAGCTCCGGCACGAGCTGGCCGAACTGGAAGACGAACCCGAACTCGGTCCGGCGCAGCTCGCTGCGGTCGCCGTCGTTCATCGAGGTCAGGTCGCGGTCGCGGTAGGTGACCGTGCCCGAGTCGGGCGGCAGGATGCCCGCGAGGCAGTGCAGGAGCGTCGACTTGCCGGACCCGGACGGGCCCATGATCGCGACGACCTCGCCCTCCCTGATCGAGATGCCGGCGCCGTCCAGCGCGTTCGTCTTCCCGAACGACTTGCAGAGGCCCTGGGCGGACAGCAGCGTCGTCATCGGGCCACCTCCTCGGCGAGTTTGTCCACGCGGGCGGCGGTGAGCTCGAGCCACCGCAGGTCCGCTTCGAGGTGGAACAGGGCGAAGTCGCAGATCAGCTGGTCGGCGAGGTCGCCGTCCGCCTTGCGCTTGGTGAGGTCGCGCATGGTCGTGAGGTGCGCGGCGCGTTGCGTGTCGAGCACCTCGGTCGCGCTCCGGCCGGACAGCAGGGCCAGCACGACCTTCGTGAAGAGCGTGTTCTGCAGGTACGGCTCCGGCTTCTCCGGCGTGCCGAGCCAGCGCTCCACGTCGGTGACCCCGGCGTCGGTGATCGCGTACCGCTTGCGCTCCGGGCCGTCCCCCGCCTCGACGCCCGCCTCGGTCACCAGACCGTTCTTCAGCAACCTCGACAGCGTCGAGTAGACCTGTCCGTACGCCAGCGGCCGGTCCTGGCCGAAACGCTCGTCATAGGCGCGCTTCAGGTCGTACCCGTGCCTTGGACCGCCTTCTAGCAGGCCCAACAGTGCGTGTCCGATCGACATGAGGAGCACTATACACACGATGTATACACCCGGTGTATTCCTCAACGCCCTGACGAGTGACCGCCGTGACGCCTACAGTGGTGGGGTGACTGGTCTGACTGTCGGCTGGGATCACGACGTCGAGCTGTTGCTCGACTTCCTGAACACTCGACACGTACTGGACAGTGAAGCCTCCTGGCGCGCATGGGTGACCGAGCGCGGCCTCGGGCGGAGCAGTGAACTCGCGCAGGCGCGCGCCGCTCGTGCGGCACTGCGGTCGTCCATCGAGGGGTCGTCAGGGCCTCAGACGGCAGCGGGCGTCGTGCACATCGAGCTGACCGACGGCGTTCCGGTGCTGTCCAGCTCGGACGCGCTCGGCGCGGTGCTCGCCGCCTCCGCCCGCCTCGCGGTGCTGGGCTCGTGGGAACGCTTCAAGATCTGTCCGGCCGAGGATTGCCTGAGCGCGTTCTTCGACCGTTCGCGCAACCGCTCGCGCACGTGGTGCTCGATGCAGGTGTGCGGGAACCGCGAGAAGGCCCGCACGTTCCGAAAACGCACCCGCGACCTTCAGAACAGCACGTTGGCCACGGTGTAGATCACCAGGCCGGCGAGCGCGCCGACCACGGTGCCGTTGATCCGGATGAACTGCAGGTCCCTGCCGACCTGCAGTTCGATCTTGCGCGAGGTCTCCTCGGCGTCCCAGCGCTCGACCGTGTCGGTGATCAGCGTGGTGATCTCCGCGCGGTAGTTCTGCACGACGTACCCGGCGGCCTGCTCCAGCCAGCCGTCGACCTTGGCGCGCAGCTCCGGGTCGTTCGTGAGGTTGATGCCGAGGGTGATGATGCCCTGGGTGACGCGCTTGCGGAGCTCGCTCGACGGGTCCTCGGCGGCGTCGAGAAGCATCTTCTTGGCCGTGCCCCAGGCGCTGCTGATGACCTTCTGCACGTCCGGGTGGTTGATCACCTGCTGCTTGACCTGCTCGGCGCGTTGCATGGTGGCCGGGTCGGTCTGCATGTCGGACGAGAACTCGATCATGAACTGGTCGACGGCGAGGCGCATCGGGTGGTTGACGTCGGTCTTGACGGCCCACGCGAAGTTGACGAGCTCGGTGTAGACCTTGTCGCCGAGCATGGAGTCCACGAACTTGGGCGACCACGTGGGCGCGCGGTCCGTGACGATGAGGCTGACCTTGTCGTAGTTGTCGCGCACCCACTCGTAGGCGCGGTCGCACATGAGGTCGACGAGCTTGTGGTGCGCGCCGTCCGTGAGCACCTGGCCGAGGAGCTTGCCGAGCGGCGGGCCCCACGGCTGCGCGGTGACCCGCTTGACGATCGCCTGCTCCAGGACGGCCTGGACCTCCTCGTCCTTGAGCACGGTGATCGCGCCCTTGAGGACGTTCGACATCTCGTTGGTGATGCGCTCGGCGTTCTCGGGCTGCTTGATCCACGCTCCGGCGCGTTCGGCGATGCCGGCCCTGCGGAGCTTGTCCTGCACCACTTCCGGGCTGAGGAAGTTGACGCCGACGAAGTCGCCGAGCGTCTGCCCGAACATGTTCTTGCGCTCGGGGATGATCGCGGTGTGCGGGATGGGGAGGCCGAGGGGCCTTCGGAACAGGGCCGTGACGGCGAACCAGTCGGCGAGCGCGCCGACCATGCCCGCCTCGGCGGCCGCCCGCACGTAGCCGACCCAGGCGCCCTCGAACGCGTGGGTGGCGAAGAAGATGACCGTCGCGCCTATCAGGAAGCTCGTCGCGACGAGCTTCATCTTGCGCAGGTCGGTGCGCTTCTGCTGGTCAGCGGCGGTCAGTTGCTCCACGACACCATTGTCCGTGAAGATCCTGCGTTGTGCGGGTACCAGCGCTAGTTCCCCGGTTGCAGCCGTTCACGTCGACCATCTTCGCGGAGATGACGGCTCTGGCCGTGCAGCACGACGCCGTCAACCTCGGTCAGGGTTTCCCCGACACCGACGGTCCGGCGTCGATGCTCGCCGCGGCCCAGTCGGCGATCGCGTCCGGGGTGAACCAGTACCCGCCGGGTCCCGGCATGCCGGTGCTGCGCCGGGCCGTCGCCGCTCATCGCTCCCGGTACGGGTTGTCCTACGACCCGGACTCCGAGGTGCTGGTGACCGTCGGCGCCACCGAGGCGATCGCGGCTTCCCTGCTGGCTTTGGTCGAGGCCGGCGACGAAGTGATCCTCATCGAGCCTTACTACGACTCGTACGCCGCTTCGGTGGCCATGGCCGGTGCCACCCGTGTGACCGTCGGTCTGCGTGAGGACGCGTCCGGCCGTTTGGCGCTGGACGTCGATGCCCTGCGTGCGGCCGTGACGCCGCGAACCCGCGCTGTGCTGGTGAACTCGCCGCACAACCCGACCGGCACCGTGTTCCGCTTGGAAGAGCTCCAAGCCATCGCCTCGCTGTGCGTCGAGCACGACCTGCTGGCGATCACCGACGAGGTCTACGAGCACCTGGTGTTCGACGACCTGGTCCACATCCCGCTGGCGTCCCTGCCCGGCATGGCCTCGCGGACGTTGTCGATCTCCGGCGCCGGCAAGACGTTCAACTGCACGGGCTGGAAGATCGGCTGGGTCTGCGGGCCTTCCGAACTGGTGGGCGCCGTGCGCGCCGCGAAGCAGTTCATGACCTTCGTCGGCGGCGCCCCGTTCCAACCGGCCGTGGCCCACGCCCTCACCGCCGAACTGGACTGGGTGGGGGGCCTGCGCGACTCGCTCGCCTCGAAGCGCGCCCGCCTGGCCGAGGGCCTCCGCGCCGCGGGCTTCGAGGTGCGCTCCTCCGAGGGCACCTACTTCATCTGCGCCGACGTCAGGCCACTCGGCTACACCGACGGCCTGGCGTTGTGCCGCGACCTGCCCGCCCGAATCGGCGTGGCGGCCGTCCCCGTCCAGGTCTTCACCGACCGTCCGGACCAGTGGAAGCACCTGATCCGCTTCGCCTTCTGCAAGCAGGACGCCGTCATCGACGAAGCCGTGGAACGCCTCCACAAACTGTAGTTGTCCACAGGTGTGGATGAGTTTCTCCACAACTGTGGACAACCCACTTTCGGGTGACGGTCGGAGCCGGCCGGACCGTGTTCGACTCCAAATGGCATGGAATCGAACACGGAGCTCCTCGTCGGCTGGCGTGCAGGTACCCGTGGCTGGGACCTGCTGGTCGAACGCTACTCACGCCTGGTCTGGTCGGTGCCCAGATCGTTCCGCCTGAGCCACGCCGACGCCTGCGACGTCTACCAGTGCACCTGGCTCTGCCTGGCCGAACACCTCTCGCGCGTCCACACGCCGGAAGGGCTGGGCGGGTGGCTGGTCCGTACCGCCACCCGCCAGTCGATCGCGGTCCTGCGGGTGCGCGGCCGCGAGGTGTCGACCGACCTCTGGGAGCCGGCATCGGTTCTGCCGACCCCGGACGAGGTGGCGATCACCACGGATCGGCAGCGCCGGCTGTGGGCGGCGCTGACGACCTTGAACGAGCGGTGCCAACGCCTGCTGCGGATAGCCGCCCACAACCCCGAACTGAGTTATGCACAGGTTGCCGACGCCCTGGGGATGAAGGTGGGGAGCGTTGGCTCCACCCGCAGCCGCTGCCTCGCTGACCTGCGCCGAAAGGTGGCGGACCTGCGATGAGGGACTCACTGCTCGACGAGATCGCCGACCTCTTCCACCTGGACGCACCGCCACCGGCCCTCGCTCCACAACCGACCGGCCTCGACCCCATGCGGCCCGTCCACGAACCGGTCCGCGGCTCCACCCGCCAGCTCGTCTTCCACGTGGGCAGCGGCCGCCTCCACCTCCAACTGGACCCGACCCCGACCGGCCTCCGCCTGACCGGAGTCTTGGACGATGTCCATCCCGTCGAGGTCCGCTCCCCGGAGGCGACCCGAGCCCTGGCGCCGGACGCCGAGGGGTGGTTCCGCGCCGACGTGAGCCCCGGCCCGTTGTGCGTGACGGTGCCGGAGCTGGGCCTCACGACGGGATGGTTCGTCGCGTGAGCGCCACCGCCGACCCGCAGGCGACCATCGCGGGCACCGAGGTTCGCGGCACCAAGGCCCAGCGGGCCGACGCTCTGCACGACCTCAGCGTCGCCCACGTCGAACTCGGCCACCTCGACGTCGCCGCCCGCCTCGCGAAGCGGGGGTTGAGGCTCACCGGCGAGGCTCGGTTCCACCTCACGCTGGCGTGGATCGACCTCGACCGCGGGCGGCCCAAGCAGAGCCTTCGGCACCTCGACCTGGCCACGCCGCACCTGCGGGGTGCGGAGCTGGCGCGGGCGAGGTGTCTGCGCGGGTTGCACCTCTGCGGGTCGGCCGAACCGAGGCTGGCGATCGCCGAGCTCACCGCGGTCATCAAGGAGTTGCGCAGGTACGGGGATCAGCGGTGGTTGGCCAACGCGCTGGTCGGGCGCGGGATCGCGCGGTGCAAGGCGGCCAAGCTCCCCGCCGCCGAGGCGGATTTCAGCGCCGCGCACACCCTCCTGCTCGCCATCGGGGAGGTAGGGCGAGCGGCGATGTGCCTGCACAACAACGGATTCGTCGCGATGCTCGCCGGCGACCTGCCGTTGGCGCTGCGCAGGTACGAGGAGGCGGCGAAGGCCGGGCTCGACTCAGCAAGCAAGCCAGAAGCGTTGGTGGACAGGGCCGAGGCTCTGCTCGCGGCCGGGCTCACGGCTGAGGCTCGGCGGCTGCTGGCGCCGGCGATGGAGTTGCTCGGCCGGTGCGGACGGCACGTCCCGGAGTTGGCGGTGTTGAGCGCGCGGTGTGCGCTCAGGGAGGGCGATCCGGAGCCCGCCAGGAAACTCGGCGGAGCGGACGTCGAGTTCATGTTGGCGGCCGGGAAGGTCGATGCCGTTGCGGCGCATCGGTTTCGCGGGCCGGTGCAGGCGCGGGCGCTCGGGTGGCTGGCTCAGGCTCGGCGGTCGGATCGGCGGGGTGCGCTTGCTGCTTGCCGGGCCGGGCTTCGGGTTGTGGAGGAGCACCACGGTGATTGGCCTCGGCGGGAGTTGACCGGACACGCGCTGTCGCTCGCCAGGACGGCGCGCGAGGTGCTCGAGTGGTCGGAGCGGCATCGGGCGTCGGTTTTGTTGCCTCCCAACGAACCCGCGCTGGCGGAGGCGTTGGCGAGGCTGCGCCGGGCGCGGGCCTTCGGGTTGCCGGCGGAGTCGTTGGAGAGGGACGTTCGGCGGTTGTCGCTCGCTTCGGCGGCTCGGGCGAAGCCGCGGACGACACTCCCGCCGGAGTTGCCGGTGATCAGTTTTGTCGAGCACGACGGGCAGATGAAGGCGGTCACGGTGATCGGCGGGCGGGCCCGGATGCGGGTGGTCGCGGAACCCGCCGAGCTGGTGCGGACGGCGCGGCTCGCGTTGCGGGCCGGGAGGAAGGTCGAGATCGACCTGCTGCCGGACGTCGGCGAGATCGTCGTGGTGCCGGACGGGGTGCTGCACGACATGCCCTGGGCGTCGCTGGGGCCGAGGGTGCACGTGCTGCCCGGCCTCGGCCGGTGGAGGGAGGGGCGAGGCGGGAGGCGGGTGTGGGTCAGCGGGCCCGGAATCGGGCACAGCGAGGTGGCCGCGTTGCGACAAAGACACGGCGGGACCATTTCTCGATCCACTGTGGACGCCACTCTGAAAGCGCTCGACGGCGCCGGGGTCGCGCACATCGCGGCGCACGGGCACGTGAATGCGCAGAACCCGTTGTTCTCGTTCCTCGAGATGGAGGACGGGCCCCTTTACGGGTACGACATCGCGCGGATTCAGAACCCGCCGGACGTCGTCGTGCTGTCGGCGTGCGAGTCGGGGTTGGCCCGGGCGTTTCTCGATGCCGGCACCACCACGGTCATCGCGAGTGTGCTCGAGGTGCCGGACGTGCAGGTCAGCAGGGCCATGGAGCAGGTCCATGCGCTGATCGGGCACCCCGTCGAGGCGGCCAGGGCCGTCGCGCACCTCGGGTTCAGCTGTTACGGGACGGGCACCAGGGTGGCGGCGTGCAGGGCCGCGGCGAACGAGGTGCCGGTGCAGAGGAGCTGGGACGCGCCGACCGAGGAAGGGACGTCCACGGCCGGGGCCTGGACGTTCACCCACGGGCCGTGGCCCGAGAACGGGTCGGAGGAACCCACCGCCGTCACGGACGGGAGGGCGGCCGGCCACCACGGGCGGGCGGAGGCGCCGTTGCCCGCCGAGGCGACGACGTTGCGGCCGCAGGAGGCGAGGACCGGGGGACAGCGGTCGTCGTAGGTGTAGGTGCCGGACGCGACCAGGACCACCGGCAGGTCGCGGGTGGCTCTCAGCGCCGCGGCCAGGGTCAGGTCGTCGCCGAAGCCAGGGGCGGTCAGGACGGGGAACGGGCGGACGGTGGCGCCGTGGTGGCGCAGGACGCCGGCGACCAGGGCGCCGTGCGGGGCGTCCAGCGGGGTGTCGAGCAACGCGACGGTGCCTTCGCCGAGGAGGTCGGGGAGGCGTTCGCCGACGACCGGGCGGGAGGTGCCGATCATGATCGGGCACGCCAGGTGGACGTGGTTCGGGGTGGCGCCCACCTCGGCGGCGATGGCGATGACGGACGACCTGTCGGAGGCCCTCAGGTGGATGCGGATGGCCCCCGCAGAGATCTCCTCGTGCGAGTAGGCCGATCGCAAGCGCTTGCGCACAGTGGGTGCGTCCGCTGGCAGCACAACCAGTTCCCCCGAACGGACCAAGCACTCGTTTGGACCCGACTCGTCGTGCGCCAGTACAGGGCCGATCGCGCGGGCGGCGTGATCGACCAGCTCAGAGAGGCTGTTGACCTGCTTGAGAGCGTCCACAACGGACACGATCCCCCGCCGCGACACGGTCCACAGGGGACCGAGGCGCAATGTCACTCGATCCGATGACGACACTGACGGTGTTCATGCCTGATCACACCAACACGGACAGCCGCACGAGAACGCCCTTCCGGGTGTTTAACGCCGAGTTGGTTCACGAAGTCACTCTCCGGTGCTAGACATAGCTCTACGTCGACCTCCGACGGCGCGCTGTGCGTTGAGGGTGACCTGAAACGGACGACGGGTGGTGATCCTGTGGCGAGTGGTGGAGCACGTGCACTGCTGCTGCGGGCCGCTGCGCTCGGCGGGCTGACCGCCGCCGCCTGGTTGCTGGGTGGAACGTCCGCGTCCGCCAGCCCCGAAGAGGCACCCCCGGCCGTCGAGATCACCGCCGAGGCGCCGGCAGCCGGCGTCACGCCGGCCGAGACCCACGCCGCCGCTCCGCAGCTCCTCGAGGACCCCGCCGGCTGGGCCCAGGCCTTCACCGCGTCGATCGTCGAGAAGCACCAGCCCGAGCGGTTCGTGCCGCCGATCGTCGCACCGCCGGTCGTCACCGAGCCCGCCGAGGAAGAAGAGGACGAGGGTCCGACCCTCGACTTCGAGAGCGGCTCGCAGGGCGACACGCGCTACGGCGTCATCCGCAACGAGGCACCGCCCGAGGTCATCGCGGCCAAGGCCCAGGTGCGCGAGGCCAAGATCGCCGCGAAGCTGGCCGCCGAGACCCCGCCGCCTCCGCCACCGCCCGCGCCGCCGACGCCGGTGGCCCGCAAGCTCGTGCCGCTTCTGCCCGATCTGCCCGTTCCCGCACCGCAGAAGACCGAACCCGCTCCGGTGAGCGACCTCACGTGGTCCACTCCCGGTCCCTCCGCCCCGCTGCCCTCGCAGCAGCAGGCGCCCGTGGTCGCGACGGCCTCCGCGTCGTCCGGTCACACCGACAACTCCGGCGGCACGCGCGGCGTGCTCGCCGTTCTGACGTCGCACAACTCGCTCTTCCCGCCCACCACGTGGTCGGTCGAGGAGCGTCGCGACGGCACTGCGCCCGGCAGCATTCCGGGCCTTCCGGCAACGTCTCCTGACTGAGTCCGACAGGACAAGTCTGCCTTCTGCGCGATTTGTGACCGTCTCGTTCCGTCGCGCGAGTAACTCCGCAACACATTTCCCGTTGTACGCAAGGAACCCAGTCTTCCTGACCTGCCAACCGCGCCCTGGCAGGTCGGGTCTGGTCCGAGTGCCGCGCTGCCCCCGCAGTCTCGGACCACACGGGAAACCTGCGGACGGGGGACGCCAATCCCTGGGTCGTCCCCCTCCGCAGGCCTCTCGTTGGCAAGTTCGTCGGCCCGGTCTCCACCGCTGCGGGAGACCGGGCCGACGTGTCTCACGCGACCGGCACCGACAGGTCGGCGTCCGCCGGAAACCCTGTTCCGGCAACAGATGCAGCCACCACACCCAAACGGCCGATCGCGAGACGCAGCACTTCAGGTGACTGCGTGTACGGCACTCGGAGCATCTGCTCGCATCCGCCGTGGACCGCGAACCGGGGGCCGGGAACCAGGCGCAGGCCGTGGTTCTGCGCCACGACGGCGACCCGCGTGCTCACCGGACCGTCGAGCGCGCACCACACCCCGAGCCCGCCGGCCGGCACCGAGAAACTCCACTGTGGACAATGTTCGCGCAACGCCGCGACCGCCACGTCCCGCTGCACCAGCGCCTCGGCACGTCGTTGCGCCAGAACGGTTTCCGGCGACTCCAGCAACGCGGCCAGCACGAGCTGCTCGAACACCGGCGTGCCGAGGTCGATCGCCGCCCGCGTCGACAGCAGCCGGTGCACCAGATCGACCGACGCCCTGATCCACCCGATCCGCAGGCCACCCCAGTGCGACTTGCTCGCGGACCCCAGCGTCACCACGGAGTCCCCGCCGAACGCGGCCATCGGCAACGGCGGCGGCTCCGAATCCAGCGCCAGCTCCACCAGGGTCTCATCGACGACCAATGGAGTACGCGCTTTCCGCAACACGGAGGAAAGCATTTCCCGCGACTCGGCCGGCATTCGAAGTCCGGTCGGGTTCTGGAAGTCGGGAATCAAATAGGCCAAACGGGGGCCTGCCTGTCGCAAAGCGGCCTCGAAACCGTCCAGATCCCACCCGTCGGCCAGCATCGGCACGGGCACCGGAATCCCGAACGACGCCCGCACGGCCTCCAGCGCGTTGGGGTAGCTCGGCTGCTCCACCAGCACCCGGTCGCCCGGCCCGACGAACAGCCGCAGCACCAGCGCCCACGCGTGCTGCGCCCCGGACGTCACCACGATCTGGTCGGGCGACGTCGGCAGCCCCCGAGCCGTGTACCGGTCGGCGATCCGCTGCCGCAGGACCGGCAGACCCCGCTCGTCGTACCCGTGCGACGCGAGGTGCTCCGGCATCTGCGTCATCGCCACGTCCATGGCGAGCCGCACGGACGGCAACGCAGGAGGCGCGGCGCGGGACAGGTCGATCAACGTGTCGTCGCCCCCGGTGATCCCCCCACCGGATCCGACCGGTCCGTTGATCCACGACCCGGCCCCGCGCCGCGACTCCACCACCCCCTCGGTGCGCAGCTGGTCCAGGGCCGCCGTGATGGTGGTGCGGCTCACGGGCAGCGCGTCGGTGAGCTCCCGTTCGGACGGCAACCGCGTCCCGACCGGCAGCCGCCCGTCCGCGACCAGCAGTTTCAGCGCCGCGGTGAGGTCAGCCGACCCCTGCCGGGCACCGCCACGCCGCCACTCGCCCAGCAACCGCGCGAGCCGGGCACCCGAAATACGTCCACCTGGTGGGAGCATGAGGCCAATTATGACGAATTGGCTATGGATTACCAGGCCAATCGAAGCGCAACATGGCCACATGGCCTCCATGACCGCACTCCACCAGGTCTCCGTCCGGATCTCACCCGCCCGTCGCCTCCCGCAGCTCGCCGCAGGCCTGTGGCTCTACGGCGCGAGCATGGCGTTGCAGATCCGCGCGACGCTCGGCCTGAACCCGTGGGACGTGCTGCACGAAGGCCTCGCGAAGCGCACCGGGCTGAGCTTCGGCCTGATCACCGCGATCATCGGCGTCCTGGTGCTGCTGGCGTGGATCCCGCTCAAGCAGAAGCCGGGCGTCGGCACGGTCGCGAACGTCCTGCTGATCGCCGTCAGCGTCGACGTGACGCTCGCGATCCTGCCCGCACCGCAAGGACTTCTGCCCAGAATCGTGTTCCTGACGCTGGGCATCGTGCTCAACGCCGTGGCGTTCGCCGCGTACGTCGGCTCCCGCCTCGGACCGGGCCCGCGCGACGGCCTGGTCACCGGTTTCTGCCGCCGCACAGGCATTTCCCTGCGCGTCACGCGGACCGTGCTCGAACTGATCGTGCTCGCCACCGGCTGGCTGATCGGGGGCACGGTCGGCATCGGCACGGTCCTCTACGCGCTCGGCGTCGGCCCGCTCGCGCAGCTCTTCCTGCCCGCGCTCACGTGGCGCGAGCGCTCGCTGCCCGCTTGCGGATCTCCCCGTACGTGACCCCTCGCTCGGTCAGCACCTCCGCCACGATTCCCTTGCCCTGCAACAGAGCCAGCAGGATGTGCTCCACCCCGAGGTAGTTGTGGCGGAGGTCGCGGGACTCCCGCAACGAGTTCTCCAGCGCCTTCTTGAAGTCGGACTCCAGCGGCATCCCGAACCACCGCCGGCGCGGCCCCGGTCGCAGCACGCCGGTCCCGAGCGACTGCTCCGCGGTCTCGATCACCGCGTCCACGTCGATTCCCAGGCCCCGCAACGCTTCCGCGTCGGCCTTGGTCAGCCCGCCCTTGCGCCGGTAGTCGAGGAACGCCGTCTCCAGCTCCTCGCGCGGCAGGTCGAACCCCTCCAGCACCGGCGCTTCGAGCAGCGCCAGCATCAGGTGTTCCACGCCGACCTCGGGCGCGTGGACCCGTTCCGCCTCCTTCACCGCGGCCTTCACGGCCTCGCGGGCCTCCTTGGTGAACCGCTCCGCGATCATCATCGACCCCCGTGCTTCTTGTGCACCGCTTGACGGGACACCCCGAGTTCCGCCGCGATGTCCTGCCACGACCAGCCCTGCGTCCGCGCACTGCGGACCTGGGCGGCCTCCAGATGTTCGAGCAGTCGCCGCAACGCGCTGACGGCGCGCAACCCGACCTTCGGGTCGCGGTCGCCGGCCGCTGTGGCGAGATCCGTTGCCTCCGTCATGATGTCAACGTACGTTGACAACCGCGATCCGTCAACCAATGTTGACACGTACGGTGGAGCCGTGAAGATCGAGACCGCTGAGCAGGGCGCTCCGGACCGAATCACCGAAGACCGCATCCGAGTGCTGCCGAACGCAGTGATCGTGCTCGACGGCGTGACCTCCCGAACCAGGCCGCCGGACCGCAACGGCGGTTGGTACGCCTCGAAACTCGCCGACGAGCTCGCGAACCTGATCACCGAGGCGAGCCCGCTGACCGAGGTCCTCGCGCAGGCGATCAGGAACCTCACCGAACGCCACGACCTCGTCCCCGGCGACTCCCCGTCGTGCACCGCCTCGATCGTCCGCTGGACCGGCGACACGATCGACGCACTCGTCCTCTGCGACACCCCGGTCGTCGCGTTCGGACAGTCCACTCACGTCCTCGAAGACACGCGACTCGAAGACCTGAGGCCCGATCCCGACATCCTCCGCTGGAAGAACAAGCCGGGCGGTTACTGGGTCGCGGAGGCCGATCCCGCCGCCGGACTCCAGGCCGTCACGACCTCCTGGCACCGCAACGAGATCACGAGTGTGATCGCTCTCACAGACGGCGTCTCCTGTGGAGTGTCCGAGTACGGACTCTTCGCGTGGGACGACCTGAAGCAATTGCCGTTGGGCGAAGTGCTCGACCGAATCCGCGAAGCAGAGCGCGGTGATTCGGAGCACAAGCGATGGCCTCGCTACAAAACGCACGACGACCAGGCGATCGCGCGAATCTCCTTCACCGCATGACGAAAGAAGCCCCGCAGAGATCTGCGGGGCTTCTTTCGAAGAAAGATGGCCAGGGGCGGGGTCGAACCGCCGACCTACCGCTTTTCAGGCGGTCGCTCGTACCAACTGAGCTACCTGGCCATGAGAAGAAAAAGCGACCCAGACGGGACTCGAACCCGCGACCTTCGCCGTGACAGGGCGACGCGCTAACCAACTGCGCCACTGGGCCTTGCTCTTGCTTGTCGTACAGTACTACATGTTACTGCGTGCCCCCAACGGGATTCGAACCCGCGCGACCGCCTTGAAAGGGCGGGATCCTAGGCCGCTAGATGATGGGGACTAGCTGGTCTCTGGAAGCATCGTAAGCATATGCCATAGGTCCGCGCACCTCCAAAACGGGGTCCCACTTATGCGCTGACCTGCCCAAACCCCTTCAGGGCCGAAACCCTCAGATCAACAAACGCCTGTTCAGGGCCTCGGAGCCCGATCACGCCGGTTCAGAGGCAGTTTGTGATCCAGACAACTTCCACTCGGAGGACGTCACGCACGGCAGCACGTGCCCCAGAACCTCGCGCATCCGTTCGGGGAAATCGGCGCACGCCGTCGTCGCCGAGGAGATCAACCGCGAACCCAGCGCGGCACTGCACAACGTGCGGGCGACGGCCTCGGGATCGACACCGGGTAGCAGGTCGCCGCGGGCGGCCGCCTCGATCACGTACGCGGCGACGAGCTTCTCCCACATGACGTGCGTGCTCGGCACCCCCGGATAGCCGACCTCGCGATCGGCGTTGAGCCGCACGCCGGCGCGCAGCACGACGTCCGCCGCCATCCGGTCGGCCGACTCCACGAACATCCCGTGCAGGGTGCTCAACGGATCAGCGCCGCGGTCCCGCCACGCCTGCCGCACCCGCGCCCACAGTTCGCCCTGGCGTTCGATCAACGCGTCGGCGACCGCTTCCTTGGAGGGGAAGTGGAAGTAGAACGCGCCCTTGGTCAGCCCGGCGCGCGCGAGCACGGCCGTGAGCGACGTGCGCTCGTAGCCGAGCCGGTCGAACTCCTCCGCCGCGGCGTGCAGTATCGCCTCGCGCGTCGCGTGCGCCCTGTCCTGCTGGGGCATGAGCAGAGGTTAGCCGTTGCCGCGAAAGAGACCCGTGGGTATGTTTCGGGATGCGGCCCTGTTCCGACAGACGCGCTCCGGGGGGTGCGCGCCTGGAATCAGGGCCGCTTTCGCGTGCTCACCGCTGCACCGGAGGCGTCCCCCCGTCCTCGCCGGGCGACAGGCCCAGCATGTCGAGCAGCATCCGGCAGTCCTCCGCACCGAGAGCACTGCGCGCTACCGCGAGCCTCGCCCGGTGGACCTGGTCGTCGGAGATGCGCGATGGCTCTCCGTTGCGCTGGGTGGGCACGTTGGGCCCGCCCCGTTGTGACATGCCGTCGTCCTGGGTGAACAGGAACTTCCGCACTTCCAGCGACCCGCTCATAGCACCCTCCCCGACTTGAGGTGTGTCGGGAGGCTAAGCGACCTGGGACAACGGCCGCAGCCCCCCGCAGAGTGATTCCACCGACACCCAGCGTCACTTTCCGTACAGGTGCGGCACGTGTCCTGTGGGGAACTGCCCAGGGGATGATGGACCCATGACCGACCCCACGCCGGAGCCTTCCCCCGAAGCAGAGGGCCAAAACGCGTCCCAGATACCGCCCGCGGTCGACCAGGAGGCGATCTTCAAGGCGCTCAGCGGCATCGACCTGAACACCATCGACGCCGACATCGAGTCCGCCTTCGGGTCCCGGATGGCCGAGCTCGACAAGATGCTCGAAGGCCTCGACGACCTGGTCAACAAGATCGAGACGGACCTCCAGAAGCTGGACCAGCCGAAACCCGAGAGTCCTCAGTAGATCCTGTACCCCAGGGGGGTATAGACTCGGAGCCCCGTACGAGAAAGGGCTCCGATGAGCGTCAGCGCCACCTACACCGTCACCGGCATGACCTGCGGCCACTGCGTCAGCTCCGTCACCGAGGAGCTGAACGAGGTCGCCGGTGTCACCGGTGTCGACGTCGTCCTCGAGACCGGCGCCGTCACCGTGACCAGCGACCGCGAGCTCGACCGCGCCGACGTCGTCGCCGCCGTGACCGAGGCCGGGTACCAGGTCGCATGACCACCACCGAGCCTCGCCACGTCGAGCTCTCGATCAGCGGCATGACGTGCGCTTCCTGTGCGAACCGCATCGAACGCAAGCTGAACAGGCTCGACGGCGTCTCCGCCACCGTGAACTACGCGACCGAGAAGGCCAGCGTTCAGTTCCCGGACAACCTGCAGGTGGACGACCTCGTGTCGACGGTGCGGGCGGCGGGCTACGACGCGGAGGAGCCCCAGCCGGAGGCTCCCGAGGTGGACGAGGCCGGTGAGCTGCGGCTGAGGGTCGTCCTGGCCGCCGCGCTCGGCGTGCCGGTGATCGCGTTCTCGATGGTCCCGGCGTGGCAGTTCCCCACGTGGCAGTGGGTTTCCCTGGCGTTGGCGAGCGTGGTCGTGTGGGTCTGCGGCTGGCCGTTCCACCGTGCCGCGTTCGTCAACGCGCGGCACGGCGCCAGCACCATGGACACCCTCGTCTCGATGGGCGTCACGGTCTCGTACCTCTGGTCGCTCTACGCGCTGGTGTTCGGCGAGGCCGGCGTGGTCGGCATGCGGCACGAGTTCAGCCTCCTGCCGCGCCCCACCACCTCCGGCGACATCTACCTCGAGGTCGCGGTCGGCGTGACCGTGTTCCTGCTGCTCGGGCGCTGGCTGGAAGCCCGTTCGAAGCGCAGCGCGGGGGCGGCCCTGCGGTCGTTGCTCGCGCTGGGCGCCAAGGACGTGGCGGTGCTGCGCGACGGCGTGGAGACCCGCGTGCCGGTCGGTCTGCTGAAGGTGCGCGAACGCTTCGTGGTCCGTCCGGGTGAGCGCATCGCCACCGACGGCCTAGTGGTCGAGGGCAGTTCGGCTGTGGACCGCTCGATGGTGACCGGGGAATCGGTGCCGGTGGAGGTCGGCGTCGGCTCCTCCGTCGTCGGCGGCACGGTCAACGCGGGCGGACGGCTGGTCGTCGAGGCCACCTCGGTCGGCGCGGACACCCAGCTCGCGCGGATGGCCCGGTTGGTCGAGCAGGCCCAGGCGGGCAAGGCCGAGGTGCAACGACTGGCGGACCGCGTGTCCGCCGTGTTCGTCCCCGTGGTCGTGCTGATCGCGCTGGCGTCGTTCGGCGCGTGGCTGCTCGCGGGACGGCCGCTGGAGTTCGCGGTCACGACGGCGGTGGCGGTGCTGGTGATCGCCTGCCCCTGCGCCCTCGGGCTCGCGACGCCCACGGCGCTGCTCGTGGGCACCGGCCGCGGCGCGCAGCTCGGGATCCTGGTGAAGGGCCCCGAGGTGCTGGAGTCGACGCGGCGCGTGGACACCGTGGTGCTCGACAAGACCGGCACCGTGACCACCGGCCGGCTGACGCTGGTCGACGTGCTCCCCGCCGACGGGGTGGCGCGCGACGAGGTGCTGCGGTTCGCCGCGGCCGTCGAGAACGCGTCGGAACACCCCATCGGCGCGGCGATCGTGCGCGCGGCGGAGGACGTGCCGGCGGTGTCGGACTTCGTTTCGACGGACGGCGTCGGCGTCAGCGGAGTGGTCGAGGGCCGCCGGGTCGCCGTGGGCCGGGTGAGCGGGGTTTCCCTTTCCCCGGAATTGACCGAGGCCCTGGCCGCCCACACAACTCGGACTGTTGTCGCGGTTTCCTTTGATGACAAGGTTGTCGGTCTCCTCGCCGTCTCGGACGTCGTGAAACCCACGTCCGCACAAGCGATTGCGGAACTGAAGGAACTCGGCCTGCACCCCGTCCTGCTGACCGGCGACAACGCCGCCGTGGCCGCGTCCGTGGCCGCCGAGGTCGGGATCGACGAGGTCGTCGCCGACGTTCTGCCGGACGGGAAAGTCGCCGCGGTCCGGAATCTTCAAGCACAGGGCCGAGTTGTGGCCATGGTGGGCGACGGCGTGAACGACGCGCCCGCACTCGCGGCCGCTGATCTGGGGCTGGCCATGGGAACCGGCACCGACGTGGCCATCGAGGCGAGCGACCTGACGCTGGTGCGCGGCGACCTCCGCGTGGCGGCGGACGCCATTCGGTTGTCCCGCAAGACATTGGGCACCATCAAGGGCAATCTTTTCTGGGCGTTCGCCTACAACGTCGCTGGACTTCCACTCGCGGCACTGGGTCTGCTGAACCCCATGATCGCGGGTGCCGCAATGGCCTTCAGCAGCGTGTTCGTTGTTACCAACAGCTTGCGACTGCGGGGTTTCCGTTCATCGGCAACATAAGAACTTCGTTGCGAACACTCCCCAACGCGACCGTGCGCGTGCAACAATCCAAAAGCTGACACACCCCCGGTCAGCGCCTGTGGAGATCCCCTCCGGCCCCCGCGTTCCTCCCCCTGGCGCGGGGGCCTCTCCATGTCCGCGAGGCCGCTCGGCGGGCATCTTTCGCGGCGCGCCGGCGGTCTACTCTCAGTGGTCCCATTTACACCTTGGGGTGACCCGGGTCACAGGGGTTTGGGTTCCGTGACCGACCCGTTATCGTGTCCCGGTGCCTATCGGATCCCTCGGACGCTCCAAGTCCGGCCGTCACCGCGATGCGGAAGAACCGCAGCAGCCGGAGACGTCGCACGACGAGGAGCTGACCTCTTACCTGGCGGCCCTGGCCCCGGACGCGGACAACGAAACCACCGCGTCGGGCTTCGGCAGCGCGCAGGTGTACCAGCTGAGGCTGCAGCTCATGGCCAACGAGCAGCTCAAGGAGCTGGCCGCCGAACGCCAGACCTCCCCGCAGGCTCTCGCCACGGAGTGGGTCATGCAGCGCCTGGAGTGGGAAGCGCGCCAGCGCGGCCACTAGACCCAGTGACGAAGAAGGACCCTCTACCGAGCCCGGCAGAGGGTCCTTCTCGCGTACGACTCTATTGCGGCGTTTTACAGACTTCAGACCGCGCGGACGTTCTGGGCCTGCGGACCCTTGGTGCCCTGGCCGACCTCGAACTCCACTCGCTGGTTCTCCTCCAGGGTGCGGAAGCCCTGACCCTGGATCTCCGAGTAGTGGACGAAGACGTCAGCGCCGCCGTTGTCCTGGGCGATGAAGCCGAAGCCCTTTTCGGAGTTGAACCACTTGACAGTGCCCTGTGCCATGAACCTGCCTCCATCGCAGGAAAGCTTGGGGCTGCACTTTGCAACCCCGGCCGTCCCGGGGGCGTTCGGCAAACTCGGTGAGAGCGCACCTCACGCCCGCGTGTCGTTCCGCGAGCGTGTGAAGCACGAACACAGAAACCACGGCCTGCGCGGGTCAGCCTAACGTGTGATTGGTCATAGCACTACAGGTCATTACTGGCCGGTTGCGTGCCTCAATAGGCGCAAACCCGCTGGTCCAGGTGGGTGATCGCAATCTTGGGAGCAACGTGTTCCACCGCCGTGCGTCCTCTTGACATCGGACGAGGGGATCTTGGGGGAGCACGTGTTCAGGCCACTGGTTTTGGCTGCGCTACTGGGATTGGCCGCCTGCAGCGCGGCACCGGAGGGGACGCCGACGGCGCCCGTCACGCAGGAGAAGGCGAAGGCCGCGGTGACGGTCACGCCGGCGTCGGGCGAGGGGATCAGCCCGGCCGGTCCGTTCGAAGTCGGTGTGACCGGTGGTGCGCTCACCGCCGTCACGCTCACGAACGCCGAGGGCAAGGCGGTGCAGGGGGAGCTCACCGCCGGTCGTTGGGTCGCGACCGAGGACCTGGGCTACGACAAGGCCTACGCGTGGTCGGGTTCGGCCAAGGGTGAGGACGGCGCGGAGGTGCCCGTCAGCGGCTCGTTCCGCACGGTCAAGCCCGCCAAGCTGACCAGCGCGAAGCTGAACGTCGGCGACGACCAGACGTACGGCGTCGCGATGCCGGTAAAGGTGACCTTCAGCGCGCCGGTGCAGGACAAGGCCTCCGTGCAGAAGGCCATGACCGTCAAGACCTCCGTGGCGACCGAGGGCGCGTGGGCGTGGCTCTCCGACACCGAGGCGCACTGGCGGCCGCGCGAGTACTGGAAGCCGAACACCGAGGTGCGGCTGGACGTCGACGTCTACGGCGTGCCGTTCGGCGGGGGCGCGTACGGCAAGGCCGACATGCACGCGGAGTTCAAGATCGCGGACCGCGCGCTGGTGGCCAAGGCGAACACGCAGACCAAGCGGTTCGAGATCTACCGCGACGGCGTGCTGCTGCACGACTTCCCCGCGTCCTACGGCAAGGAGAGCGTGCCCGGCCGGGTGAGCCGCTCCGGCATCCACGTGGTGCAGCAGAAGGAAGCGTCGCGGTTGATGACCAACCGGGCGTTCAACTACGAGAACATCCCGGTCACCTGGGCGGTGCTGATCTCCCAGAACGGCGAGTTCGTGCACGAGAACAACGGCACGATCGACAAGCAGGGCCGGGAGAACGTGTCGCACGGCTGCGCGAACCTGTCCGGTGACAACGCGAAGGTCTTCTACGACCTGACGATGGTCGGCGACCCGGTCGAGGTCACCGGCTCGACGATCCAGCTCGGTGCGGCCGACCCGGCCGGCGTCGCGCCCGGCGACTACTGGGAGTGGACCATGGACTGGGCCACCTGGACGTCGAAGTCGGCCGCGACGAACTAGCTCTTCTCGGTGATGGCAGGTGGTTGCGGGATCTCGTACCCCGACGGACCGACGTTGCGTTCGAGGGCCCGCTTCCACTCACCGCTCGAAATCATCTTCTCGATCGCGGAGTTCACCTCGTCCCGGGACTCGGTGTCGCCCTTCGGCACGCCGATCCCGTACCGCTCCTTGGAGAACGTCTTGCCGACGAGCTTGAGCAGCTCGGGGTTCTCCGCCGCGAACCCGGCGAGGATGACCTCGTCGGTCGTGACGGCGTCGACGTTGCCCGCCATGAGAGCGATCACGCAGTCGGAGTACTGGCCGTACTCGATGATCTGCACCTGCTGCGAGAAGTCCGTCTTGACCTTCTGCGCGGACGTGGATCCCTTGACCGAGCACAGCTTGCGGCCGTTCATGGTCTCCGGGCCCTGGATCGAGTCCTCGGTGTAGCGCACCAGCATGCCCTGGCCCGTCTCGAAGTACGGGCCGGCGAAGGCGACCTTCTCCTTGCGGGCGTCCGTGATCGAGTACGAGGCGATGATCAGGTCGGCCTCGCCGTTCTCCAGCATCGACTCGCGGGCGGCGCCGCGGGCCTCCTTGAACGTGATGCCGCTTTCCTTGACCCCGAGCTCGTTCGCCACGTACTTGGCGACCTCGACGTCGAAGCCGACGTACCGGCCGTCGAGGCGCCGCTGGCTCAGGCCCGGCTGGTCGTAGCGGATGCCGATGGTCAGCTTCCCGGAGTCGGCACGTCCGATGACTGTGCTGGTGTCACCGCTCCCACAGGCGGTGGCGAGCACCGCTACGGCAGTCAGGAGCGCGGCACGACGGATCACGACAGGCCTTCCGGGGGTGTTGTGGATTCGTGCGCAATGCTACGGACCTGCGGCGATGATCGACTGTGATGTATGACAACTACGGAAGCCTCGCTTTGCTGGGTGTCACATGCTTCCCGTGGCGTTCGATCGCGAGCCGCAGATGCCCTGGTGGGGCCAGTCTCCTGATCTTGCCCGGAACCAAAAGCGCAGCTCGGCGCATCATTCGCAGCCACCGGTCAGCGTGGCGGTACGGCTCGCGGCCGTGTAGTTCGAGAGCCCAGTCGGGTAGCACCGAGTAGGCCAGGTGGCCTACCAGAACCCGGTACGCGGGCAGTCCGTGGCGGACCCACCCTTGCACGGGTGGTCCGTGCAAGAAGGTGTAGATCACGTCCGATTCGTCCGTTCGGCGCAGGTTCGGACGCATCCGTTCGAGGTAGTCGAGCATCTCGCGGCGCGAGCCGGGAACCTCGTCCTCGTGCAGACCGACGAGCGTGGCGGCGAAACGCTGCTCCGCGTAGTAGCGGTCCTTCTGCCGATCCGTCAGCCCGTAGCCCGCGCGGGAGAGAACGTTCTCGAAACAGAAGACCTCCGAGCAATGAACCCACAGCAGCAGTTCGGGTTCGTCCACTCGGAACGTTCGGCCGTCAACGACACCGCGCAGACTCCGGTGCGTGGCGCGGACTCGTGCCGCGGCGGCCGCGATGTCCTCGTCCGTGCCGTAGACGCCGAGGCCGACGAAGTCCGCCGTGCGCTTGAGCCTGCCGAGCGGGTCGGCCTGGAAGTTCGAGTTCTGCACGACACCGGCGACGGCCTTGGGGTGCAACGCTTGCAGGTACAGGCTCGCGATCCCGGCGATCCACATCGTCGGGTCTGCGTGCATCTGCCAGCTCACGGAGTTGGGATCGGGCATGCGGACATCGTCCCGCCTCGCCAGGATGAAGACCATGGACCTGGACCAGGCACGCGACGTGCTCCGCAGCCAGCACCGCGCGGTCTTCTGCGCGATCAAGTCCGACGGCACCCCGGCGATGTCGCCGGTGCTCGTGTCGCTCGACGACAACGGGGACGTGCTCGTCTCCACGCGGGCGACCGCGTACAAGACGAAGCAGGTCCAACGCGATCCGCACGTCTCGTTGTGCGTGCTGCCGGACAGCTTCTTCGGACGGTGGATCCAGCTCAACGGCACCGCGACGGTCGTGCCGTTGCCCGAGGCCATGGACCTGCTGGTCTCCTACTACCGGACGATTTCCGGCGAGCACAAGGACTGGAACGAGTACCGCGCCGCGATGGAACGCGAACAGCGCGTGATCCTGCGGATTTCGCTCACCTCCGCCGGGCCGGACAGGACCGGGTGAGGCTGTAACACCGTTAGCGGGGACAACGATTCCACGGGGACGGCGGCTACCTGGCAGGCGGAACCTGGGGAGCGGAAGCGATGACTGGTGTCAGACGCCGCGGCTACTTCACAGCCGCGGTGGCGGTGATGGGCGCTGCCCTGATCGCGGCCTTGTTCTCGGCACCCCAGGACAAGCCCGTGGACATCCGCCTGGTCGCTCCGCCGCCTCCGCCGCCCGAGGTCGTCATCGCGACCGCCACGACCACCGTCTCCGCCGTCGGTGCTCATCGGCCGCCACCCCCGCCGCCTCCTCCGCCACCGCCGGGGGCAGGGGACCGGCCCCCGCCTCCTCCCGGTCACCGGCCTCCGCCACCGCCGAAGCCGGGCACCAAGCCGCAGCCGAACCTGGCCGACCTGCTGCGCTGCGACTCGCCGCTGTTCGCCGACGTCCAGCGCTGCCTGAACTGGCCGCTGGACGAGGAGTTCTGCGACTTCCTCGAGGACATGCAGCTCGAACCGGCCGACCTGCTGGGCCCCGACGACGGCCGGTTCGACCACTTCGACCGGTTCGAGCTGACCTGCGACATCAAGCCTTGAGCTCGCGCAGCCTCGTGAGGTTCGCTTCCGCCAGCGAGCCGAGCAGCTGCGCCTCGCCCAGGTAGTGGTCGTCGATCAACGCCTCCACCTCGGCGTCGTTCATCGCCGGCACGATCCGCGCGGCCATCCGGTTCATGTTGCGATAGCTGCCCTGCAACAGGAACGGCTGCCCCGACGGGTCGGCGGCCGACGCGATGTAGGCCTGGTTGACCTTGAGCACGACCTCCTGGATCCGCCGCAGCTTCCGCACGACCGAGAGCAGCCGGTCGAGCTCGACCGTCTCGTACTCGTGCCGGACGGTCTCGCCGTTCACCAGGCGCACCAACGGTTCCACGTCCGCGCCGCCCAACGTCGGGTTCGAACCCGACGCGTTTTCGAGGTAGCTCAACGCGAACAGCTCGTCGCGTCCGGACAGCACGTCGCCGAGGTTCCACACGTCCGCGCGGTTCGCGAGCATGTCCGGGACGCGGAACGCGCGGCCCGTCTCGGTGTACGGGTTGCCGGCCATCGACACCGCGAAGCGCTTGCCCCGCAGGTCGAACGTGCGCGGCTCGCCGTCCCAGACGCCCTCGATGCGGCGCTGGGCGTCGCAGAGCGAGATGAACTTCTGCAGCAGCTCGGGTGAGGTGTGCTGGATGTCGTCCAGGTGCAGCAGGACGTTGCTGCCCAGCGCGAACGCGAAGTTGATCCGCTCGACCTCCTGGCGCGCGGTGGCGTTCGGCGCCTCCGCCGGGTCGAGCGAGGTGACGCCGGTGCCCAGCGCCGGGCCGTTGACCTTGACGAACACCATGCCCAAGCGGTTCGCGACGTACTCGATCAGCGTCGTCTTGCCGTAGCCGGGCGGGGAGATCAACATCAGCAGGCCGGTGCCGTCGTTCAGCTGCTTGCTGAGGTTGTCGCCGATCAACGGCAGGTAGACCTCGTTCAGCAACCTGTTGCGCACGAACGTGTTCAGCACCGCGGGCTGGTAGTCGTCGAGCCTGAGCCTGCGGCGTTCCTCGGCCAGCAGCTCGTCCCGCCGGCGTTGGTAGGCGCGGAACGCCGGGACCTGGTCGGTGGTGAAGGTCCGCAGCCTGGTCAGGGTCTCGTCCAGGCGCAGCTCCAGCGCCTGGTTGTGGACGCGCGGGTGCGTGCCGAGCAGACCCGTGACGGTCTCGGTCAGCGCGGCGCTGGAGTCGTACCTGGGCAGGTCGGTGAGCAGGATCGCGACGACCTCGGGGAACTCCGGGCAGTTCTCGTCCTTGAGGAACGCCCTGAGCCACGCCTCGATGAGGTCGCGGTCGTGCAGGTCCTCGTGCACGACCGCGCGGAACCTGTCGATCACGGCCCTGGCGGCCTTGCTGGTGACGAATCCCCTCGGCTCGCAGGCGAGCTCTTCGAAGAGGTACTCGGCGGCGAGGTCCTCGAGCCCGAACTGCCGGGTGAGCTCCGGAATGCCGTGCGTGCCACCGAAGATCGTGCGCGCACGGGCCAGCGACTCGGCCTTGCGTTGCCACACGGCACGTTGGTCGTCCGGTTGCGCGGCCCAGAAGATCTGCGCCGCCGCACGGGCCTGCGGCGGGTACCTGAGCAGTCCGGCACCGGCGTGCAGTCGTTGCAGGACAGCGAGGATCTTCTCGGCGTCGTGGTCGTGGACGCCCTTCTCGTAGCCCTCGTCGTAGCGTTCGGCGGCGGCGTTCACGACGTCCGCGCGGCCCTCGGCGAGCAGGCTGCCGGCGAGGTGTTCGGCGCGGTAGACGTCGTCGGTCTCCGAGACCAGGAGCTGGTTCCAGAAACCCTTGGTGCTCGCGAAACCCTCGTCGGTGACCTCGCTGCGGTAGTCGGTTCCGGTGACGGCGTAGTAGAGCCTGCCGTCGCGCGGGACGAGGGTGAGGTTCATCGGCTCGGTCGTCACCGGGAAGCGGTGCCGGCCGAGCACGATCGACGCGCCGTCGTACAGGTCGGTCCGGTCGCGCAGCGCCCGGCCTCCCTCCTGCCGGGCGTCGCGCAGACTCGCGTCGAGCTCGTCGGCCCTGACGTCACCGAGCTCCCTGAGGTTCTCGGCGACCGCGCGGACCTTGGCGACCATCGGGTCGCCGGCGAAGTACGTGTTGATCTCGTCCGTCGAGGTCAGCTTGCCGACGCGGCGGCGGATCGTGCCGAGGACGCGTTCGGCGGACTGGACGAGCCGGTCGGCCTTGCGCGCCCGTTCGTCGAGCAGGGTCTGCTTGCGCGCGGAGAACGCCTCGTAGACGTCCGTGCGCTTGGCGCCGACCTGCGCGAGGAAGTCGTCGAACTCGCCGAACCGCGACTCCAGGTTCTCCAGCTGCAGCAGGAGCCTGCCGAGCTGGTCGTCGCAGCGCTGCGGGGTGTCCGCGACCGACAGCGCGCCGGTGATGGCCTGGCCGAGCAGCGCGAACTCCGCCGCGAACTCGGCGCGGCCCTCGGCGTTCGCGAGCTGAGCCCTGCGACCGTCCACAGTGGCCCGTGCGCGGTTGACCGCGGCCAGCACCTCGCCGATGCTCGCGAGGATCTGCGTGCGGGTCGTGGTGTCGGCGGCGTCGAGCGTGCTGACGACCTCGGTCAGCACCTCCAGGCCGGTCTGCTGCTGCGCGAGCCGTTCGCGCAACGGCTTCGCCTCGGCCGCCGTCCTGAGCTCCGCGGCCGCGATCTGGTCGATCTCCTCGTGGTACTGGTCGAACGCGCCCTCACCGCTGAGGAACGCGACGGCCCGGCGTGCCGAGGCACCGAGCTCCTCGACCAGTTCGGCCTCGCGCCGGTCGATCTCCTCGACGTCGACGTACCTGAGGTCCTTGAGGGTGATCAGGCGGCCCTGGGCGGACCGCAGGTCGGCGAGCAGGCGCACCCACTCGTCGGCGCTGCGCGGGGCCGCCGACCTGGCCAGCCGGACCAGGCTCGCGAGCTTCTCCGCGGCCTCGTGCAGCTGCTGGGCCGCGTGCTCGGTGAGCGTGCGGACGGCCTCGAACTCGTCGAGCACCTGTTCCGCGGTGGCGCGCACGGCCAGGACGTCGGGCTTGAGGCCCAGCTCGTCGAGCCAGAACACGCTGTCGACCACCCTGGTGCACAGGGCGATCAGGCCCTCGAACACCGGCGCGCTCGGCTTCATCTCGGCGCTCATCCTGGTGATGGACAGGCAGTCCGAGATGCCGCGGACGAGCTCGGCGTTGCCGATCCTGGCGAGCGGGCCCGCCTGGTCCGGCAGCGTCTCGTCGGCCATGAACGGCGTGCGCCAGACCTGCATCGGGTGCACCCGCACGGCGTCCGAGCCGGTCTCGCGGAACACGACCAGCGTGCCGTCGGCGAAGAGCGAGTAGCCGTGGCAGGTGATCGGGGTCGCGACCTCCTTGCGGATCACGTTGTAGGGCAGCAGAAGGCTGCGGCCCTCGCGCCGCGCGTGGTAGACGAACAGCACGTCCTCGCCGTTCGCGGACTTCACGACCCGTTCGAACTCCAGGTCGTCCGTGTCGACGTCGAACGTCTTGTCCGCGCCCGTGACCAGGTAGAACCCGCCCGGGAAGATGATGCCCTGGTCTTCCGGGAGGCGTTGGCAGGCCTGGCCGATGCCGTCGAGCCGGGTGACCTCCTTGGTCCTGGTGTTGAAGACCAGGTGCCTGGGCGCCGTTTCCTTGTACGGCAGGATCTTCAGCAGGATCAACGGGCCGACGCGGGCGTAGTGGATCTCCGCGTCCGCGAGGCTCTGCAGCGGTTCGTCGATGGGTTCTTCGTAGACACCCTGGCCGGACTCGGTGTTGTTCTCAATCTTGACGGTGAGCGTGCCGCCGACCGTCTCGACGAACACCTCGTTGTCGATCGCGATGTGCGGGTGCCGGCCGAGCACGTGCTGCTCGCGGGTCGTCTCGACCCACGTGAAGTCGTGCGCGGGCGGGAAGACGTGGTCGCGGTCGCCGCGGTTGTCCACGTACTGCACGGTGCCGTCGACCTTGACGTCCCAGCGCAGGACGTGGATGTCCTCGATCCGCACACCGGTCTGGAACACCGCGAGCAGCCGCTGGTCCACGATGCGCAGCTGGAGCAGCCGCGTCTCGCGGTAGTAGCGGTACAGCTCGGAGAAGTCGCTGCGGAACTTGGGGTCCCGCAGGAACTCCGGCTCGACCGCGGCGAAGTCCCTGCCGTGCGCGGCGAAGACGTCGCTGACCGCGGTCTCGGGCTTGAGGCCCATGAAGACGTTGTAACCGAACAACATCACGTCGCCGAGCGCCACGATGTCCCGTGGCACGCAGTTGTTCTCGGTGCGGATGCGTTCGGTGGCGACGAGTTCGAGCGCCGTGCTGCCGAACGTCTCGACGCGCTGGGCGTTCAGCGCCTCGGTGCCGCGGGCGAGCGCGCCGGCCTGGTCGGCCAGCCTCGCCCGCAGCACCTCGTACGTGCCGGCGTCCAGCCCAGAAGGGGTGGATGCCGTCATGCGCTCTGGCCGGAGTTGTTGTTCTTGGCCATCTGGGTCAGGGCGATCGCCGCGGCGACGTTCTGCGCGTCACCGGTCGTGAAGGAGCTGAGGATCTTGGTGAGGTCCTCCGGGAAGTTGCTGGTCCCGTCCATCCACTTGCTGCCCAACGCCTGCACGACGTCGGAGTTGCCGACGAAGCTGTCGACCTGCTTGCCCGCGGTGATGGCGTTCGCGATCTTGTCGAAGAACATCGTGTCGCCACCGACGATGTCGATGTCGGCCTTCTCCAGACCGGCCGCGAGGACCATGGCCTGGGCTTCGGCGACCTGACGCTGCACGTCGATGCCCTTGAGGCGGATCTCCTTCTCCGCTTCGAGGCGCAGCCGGTACTCCTCGTGCTCGCGGGTCGCGGTGTCGAGCGCGGCCATGGCCTCCGCCTTGTGCGACAAGCCTTCCGCCTCGCCCTTGAGGCGTTCCTTGATGCCCTCGGCGTCGGCGAGCGCCTTCTCGCGGTCGACCACGGCCTCGGCCCGGCCGAGCGCCTCGGACGCGGCGGCGTCCCGTTCCTTGACCTGGGCGTCCGCCAGGCCCTTCGCGGCGGCCTCGGCCTGCGTGCCCTCGGCGAGCCGGATCTTGGAGCGGGCGTCGAGGTCGGCGGCCTTGTTGCGCGACTCGGCGAGCACGACGGCCTCGCGGGCCTTGTGCTGCGCGGCCTGTTCCGCGGCCTCGGCGGCCTTGATGTCCTTGACCAGCGACTCCTGGGCCTCGGCCTCGGCGCGGATCACGATCTGCTGGCGCTCGCGCTCGGCCTCCTCGACCGCACGCAGGCGCTTGATGTTCTCCTCCTGCTCGGCCACCGTCTTCTCGACGGCGACGCGCTCGCGCACCAGGTCTGCGATCGCGCGGCGCTCGTGCTCGAGCTCCTTGTCCTTCTCGATCATGCGCAGCGAGGTCTCGCGCTCGCGGGCGATGACCTCCAGCAGGCGGTCCTTCTCGATGCGTTCGGTCTCGACGGCGATCACGCGCTCGCGGTTCTTCTCGGCGACGGCGATCTCGCGAGCCTTGTTCTCGGTCTGGATGCCGAGCTGCTCCTCGGTGCGGATGAACGCGGTGTTGGCCTTGAGGCGTTCCTCGGCCTGCACCTTCTGCGTCTCCGCCTCCTGCTGCGCGCGGGCGGTCTCGATCTCGCGCTTCTGCTTGATCTCCGCGTCGGCCTGGCGGCGTTCGAGTTCCAGGATCGCCTCACGCGCGCTGACGTTCTGGCGCGTGATCTCCTTCTCCTCGTTGCGGGTGAACTCGTTGGTCTTGACGTGCTCGATCGCGGTCAGCTCGGTGATCTTGCGGATGCCCTGCGCGTCCAGGATGTTCGCGGGGTCGAGCTGCTTGAGCGGCGTCTGCTCCAGGTAGTCGATGGCCGCGTCCTCGAGGCTGTAGCCGTTGAGGTCGGTGCCGATGACCTGCACGATCCGGTCGCGGAACTCGTCGCGGTGGGTGTAGAGGTCCACGAAGTCGAGCTGCTTGCCGACGGTCTTGAGCGCCTCGGAGAACTTGGCGTTGAACAGCTCCTGCAGCGTGGCCTCGTGGCTCGCGCGCTCGGTGCCGATCGCCTGCGCGACCTTGATGACGTCCTCGACGGTCTTGTTGACCCGCACGAAGAACGTGATGCGGATGTCGGCGCGGATGTTGTCCTTGCAGATCAGGCCCTCGTTGCCGGCCCGGCGGATCTCGATGGTCTTCACCGAGATGTCCATCGTCTCGCAGCGGTGCAGCACCGGCAGCACGACCGTGCCGGTGAAGGTCACGTCGACCTTGCGCATCTTCGAGACGATCAGCGCCTTGCCCTGCTCGCACTTCTTGAAGAGTCTGCTCAGCGTGATCAACGCCAAGATCAGCACGAACGCGCTCACGGCGATCAGCACGATCAGCCCTGTAGAGATCGCACCCATGTACTAGCCCCCTGTGGTGATGTCCACGACCCAGAAGAACTCGCCCTCTGCGTCGTAGTCGAAGATCAACGCGGTCTGCCCCGCCTTGAGGTCGGTGCTCTGCGCAGCTCGCACCTGAACGACCGCCGTACCGCCGTCGTCGGCGGTCACCTCGGCCTGCCCGTACTGCTCGGTGACCCTGGAGGTCCGCACGATCGCGGTGCGGCCCACGAAGTCGTTGCGGGACGCCGGTTTCTCCGGCTTCGTCCAGTTCCTGACCGGGATGAGAAGGATCCGCGTGACCAGCGCGCCGGCGAGCAGCGCACCCCCGAACACCGCGTACCTGAGCTTGCCCTCCGGCGTGTACACCGTGCCGACCAGCGCGGCGAACCACGTGATCACGATGAACATCGAGATGGAGATCGGCATCACGGGAGCGTCGAAGTCGAGCCCCACCAGCGCCACGGTGAGCCAGTAAGCCACCACTATGAGCAACAGGAAGCTGAACACCACCGTCGGAAACGCCAGTGCGGCAGCCAGGAACTCGGTCATCATCGCCCCCCTTCTCGTCATTTTGATGCGCGGGAGGCCGTTTTCGTTGCACTTCGATGCAAATCGATCCGATCGCCGTCCGAATCGGACACCGCTGACCCATCCGGACCATCCGCGGCGCACCGGCTAGCCTCGGGTGTCGTGATCCCCGTCGTCGTGCTCGCCGGCTTCCTCGGTTCCGGCAAGACCACCCTGCTCAACCACCTGCTGCGCACGTCCGGCGGCACGCGGATCGGCGTCCTGGTGAACGACTTCGGCAAGATCAACATCGACGCGTTCGCCGTCTCGGCCCAGGCCGACTCGATGGTGTCGCTGCCGAACGGCTGCCTGTGCTGCGCCGTCGACGGCTCCGAGCTGGAGGGCATGCTCGGGAAGCTGGCCTCGGCGAACCTGGACGTGATCGTGATCGAGGCGTCCGGCCTGGCGGAGCCCGCGGCGATGGTGCGGATGGTCGCGCAGGCGTCCGGGGTGTCCTACGGCGGGCTGATCTACGTGGCCGACGCGGTGGAGCTCGACGCCGTTCCGCACCTGGAGCGCGACCTGGCGCTGGCCGACCTGGTGGTGCTGAACAAGGTCGACCGGGTCGCGTCGCTGCCCTCGTTGCCTTGTGATGCGCCGGTCCTGCCCGTCTCGTTCGGGCAGATCGACCCGGCGTTGCTGTTCGAGGTGCGGCCACCCGACGTCGGGCCGCGGCAGCTGACGTTCGACGATCTCGACGACCACTCGACGCACGCGCACGCCTCCTACGACAGCGTGACGGTGGAGATCGACGAGCCGTTGCACCCCAAGCTGTTCATGGACTTCCTGGCGGCGCGGCCGGAGGGGTTGTTCCGCGCCAAGGGTTTCGTCCGGTTCCCGCTCGGCACGTTCGTGCTGCACACCGTCGGCGCCTACGTGTCGTTCACGCCGGTCGACGACGCCCCGACGCAGCTGGTGCTGATCGGGGCGGGCATCGATCCGGAGGCGTTGACGGACTGGCTGCTGGCGTGCGTGGCGGACGCACCGGTCACCGAGCAGGAGATGCTCTGGGTGCTCCGGTACGCCCGCTGAGGGTTGTCACTTCTTGCAGAGAGCCGTGTCCATCACGTCGAACATCTGCTGGAACTTCTTGGCCGGGTCGTCGCCGAACGTGCCGGGCAGCGCGGTGAGCGTGACCGCGGCGTGGTTGCCGCCGTCCGTCGCTCCGCCGAACGAGCCCCAGCCGTGGATCGACCCGCCGTGGCCCCACCAGACCCCGCCGCAGCTGAGCTTGGTGGCCTCCAGGCCGAGGCCGTAGGCGCTGCGCTCGTCGACGGTGATCGTCTTGCGCATCTCGTCGAGCTGCGGCTTGGCGAGGATCTCGCCGGCGAGGAGCTTCCGGAAGAACTTGGCGACGTCCTGCGGCGTGGAGACCATCGCGCCGGACGCCCACGCCTGCGACGTGTCGAGCTCGGTCGCGTCGACCACAGTGGACTTCGGGTCGGTCAGGTCGCTCAGCGCGTACGCCCGGGCGTGCCGGCCGCGGATGCTCTGCTCGCCCTGGTTCGGCCAGTAGGTGTCCTTCAGTCCGGCCTTGCTGATCACCTCGCCGATCGCCTCGCCGACCGGGCGTCCGGTGACCTTCTGGATCAGCAGGCCGGCGACGACGTAGTTGGTGTTGCTGTACTCGTACTTCTCGCCGGGCTGGAAGCTCGGCGGCTGGCTCAGCGCGACGTCCAGCAGGTCGTGCGGGGCGAAGTACCTGTCGCGGACGTCCGCGATCTTCGGGACGCCGATCTGCATGACGTAGTCGGGCAGGCCGCTGGTGTGCTGGAGGACCTGCCTGACGGTGATCCGGCTGTCCTTGATGTGCGGCACGTACCTGTTGACCGGCCCGTCCAGCTCGACCTTCTTCTCGGCGGTGAGCTGGAGCGTCGCGGTGGCGACGAACGACTTGGTGATGCTGCCGATCCGCACCTGTCCGTTGACCGGCGCCCTGCCCCGCGCTTCGTTGCGCCCGTTGACGTGCGCCTCGACGCCGGGCGTGCCCTGGGCGACGATCTGGTCGAGCTGCTGGGGAACGAGGAGTGCGAGCGCGGTGACCGCGGCGACCGCGATCACTTCGCACCGCACAGGGCAGCATCCACAGTAGACAGCATGGCGTCGTGGGCCTTCATCGCGTCCTCAGGCGTGTCCTGGAACGTGCCCGGCAACGCCGTCACCGCAACGGAGAACGCCCGCCCGTTCGGCGCGACACCACCGCGCGTCTCGTACCCGTGGATGTCGCCGCCGTGACCCCAGTAGCGGCCACCGCACGTGAGCGGCGTGCTGGCGATGCCCAGCCCGTACTCGGCGCCGGCCCACATCTCGCCCTTGGTCTCGACGGTCTTCTGCATTTCCTTCAGCTGCGCCTGGGGAACCAGCTTGCCGTTCAACAGCGCGCTGTAGAAGAGGTTGAGGTCCTTGGTGGTGGAGATGATCTGGCCGGCCGCCCACCCCCACGACGGGTCGAGCTCGGTGACGTCCTCGATGCCGTTGCCCGTCTTCGAGTACCCCTGCGCGTGCCTGCCGCGGATGCCCTCCTCACCGACGCCCGGCCAGTAGGTGTCCTTGAGCTTGATCTTCTGGACGATCCGCTGGTCGACGTTCTCCGCGATCGGCCGCCCCGTGACCTTCTGGACCAGGAGCCCGAGCAGCACGTAGTTCGTGTTGCTGTACTTGAACTTCTCGCCCGGCTCACCCGTCGTGGGGTGCGCGTTGCCGATGTCCAGCAGCTCGCGCGGCTCGTAGTACCGGTGCCGCTGCTCCTCGAACTTGTCGAGCCCCATGTAGTTCGTGTAGTTCGCCAGCCCGCTGGTGTGGTTCAGCAGCTGCCGGACGGTGATCCTGTCGTCCTTGACGGCGTTCGGCAGGTAGTGGTTGATCGGCTTGTCGAGCTCGACCTTGCCCTCCGCCACCAACTGCATGACCACGGTGGCCACGAACGCCTTGGTGTTGGACCCGGCGCGCACCTGCCCGTTCCTGGGCACCGGCACGTTCTTGCCCAGTACGGCCGTGCCGGAGACGTAAGCCGTGCTGCTGCCGTTCTGCGTCGTGGTGCCGAGCGCAGCAGGGAACCTGTGCTCCTTCGTGAGCCCGTCGAGCTTGCCCTGGAGCCCGCCGGGTGGCGCGGCCATTGCCGTTCCGCTGAACAACATGGCCGCCGCCAACACGCCTACCAGCGTCTTCTTCATCCTGTGCCTCCCCTTGCCGTGGTGAGGACCAGGTTTCCGCTTACCGGTACCCCGTCGCAGTCAGGCACACTTCCGTTCTCGGGGTGGAGCAGGCTCTACCTCAGTAGCGCACGTCGCTCTGCAACAGCGGCGGGTAGATGCCCGAGCTCTCGCCGTCCACCGTCGTGCCGGCGAACTGCAACATGGCCCGCAACTCCCCGTGCAGTCCGGCGGGATAGTTGAGCTCCGGCTTGGACACAGCATCGAGTTTGGCGAGCTGGTCTTGGCTGAGCACCACCTCGTCGAGGTTGCTCTCCAGGTGCTCCAACCGCCGCGCGCCGATGATCGGCACCACGGTCCCCTCCCGCTGCCGGAGCCAGGCCAACGCCACCGCGGCCTCCGACCGCCCCGTCTCGCGCGCGATCTCCGAGACGACGTCGATGACCTCGAACTCCTTGGTGCTCGGCCCACCCACGAACTTGACCCGCTCCGAGTCCGCGACCTGCCCGTTCCGCCGGTACTTGCCACTGAGGAACCCGTTCTTGAGCGGACTCCAAGGCACCAGCGCCAACCCGAGTTCCCTGCTCATGGGACCGATCTCACCCTCGACCGTCCGAGCCAGCAGCGAGTACTCCACCTGCAACGCCACCAACGGCGTCCACCCCCTGAGCAGGGCCAACGTCTGAGCCTGCGCCGTGACCCAAGCAGGCACGTTGGAGAACCCGATGTACCCGACCTTGCCCGATCCCACCAACTCGTCCAGAACCCGCATCGTCTCCTCGACGGGGGTGTTCCGATCCCAGTTGTGCAGCCAGTAGAGGTCCAGGTAGTCGGTGTTGAGCCTCCGAAGCGTGTCTTCGAGCTGCCGGCGAACCGACGTCCGCCCCGCCCCACCGCCGTTGGGATCACCGGGGTGCATGTTGAAGAAGAACTTGGACGCGAGTACGACCTTGTCGCGGTTGCCGTTGCTCCTGAAGAAGTCGCCGAGGATCTTCTCCGAGTGCCCGTTGGTGTAGAAGTTGGCGGTGTCGACGAAGTTCCCACCCCGGTCGAGGTAGGCCCGGAGGATCTTCTCGGACTCCTCCACACTGCTCCCGGCGCCCCCGGGGTCCTCACCGAAGGTCATCGCGCCGAGGGCGAACGGGCTGACGCGGAGGCCGGAGCGGCCCAGGGTGACGTAGTGGTCGAGCGGCATCTCGGTGTCCCTTGCTGTCGTCGTTGCTGACACCTCCCATTCCAGTCGCCGCGGCCGTTCGGGGGTACGACAATCCCCGCACACTCTTGCCTGATCCTCTCCAAGCGTTGGTTGGCGGTGCGTCAACGGTGAGGTTGGGAACCCGGAGGACATGCTGGGGCGGAGATCGGTAGGCTGTCCCGGCGAGGGCTGCTAGCTCAATTGGCAGAGCAGGAGACTTTTAATCTTCGGGTTCAGGGTTCGAGTCCCTGGCGGCCCACCAAACCCCCAGGTCACAGGCCTGGGGGTTTCGCTCTGTTCGGGTCTCCCCACACTTAACCCACACAAAACCGCTGGTCATTCAACTTCGCCGTCGTTCCCTTGATCGTCTTACTGCTCACCAAGCGCCCCTTCCAGGGCGTCAGCAGCACGCCTATCGACCGTCTTGCGGCCCATGTAGGTGTCCTGCGTCATCGACGGACGAGCGTGACCGAGCTGGTCCGCGACCTGCCTCGCAGAGAGCCCCGACTCATCGAGAATCGTGGCCGCCGTCTTCCGGAAGACGTGCGAGGTCACCCACGCGAACTCGTCCCCACCCCGCGCCTTCCGGAGGTCCTTCCGCGTGTTGGACGGGTCACGGAGCCCGCCGAGGGCATCCGGGAAGATCGGCCCGTTCGGGAAGCTGGTGGCCTTATGCCTCCGCTTCAGCATGTCGAGCGCACGACGTTCTGAGGAGCCGCACCGTGGCCCGCACCGATCACTACCACGACCCGAACGCCCCGAAAGGCGACCAACATCGTTGTAGCAGTGAGCGCATTCGTGCAGGACGATCAAGGTCGGCTGCTGATGATCCGCCGTACCGATAACAACCTCTACTCGATCCCGGGTGGCGCGCAAAACGTTGGTGAGACGGTCGGCCAGGCCATCATCCGGGAGGCAAAGGAAGAGACCGGGATCGACGTCGAGCCGGTCGAGATCATCGGCGTCTACTCCGATCCCAAACACGTCGTTGCCTATACCGACGGCGAAGTGCGGCAATAGTTCTCAATTTGCTTCCGAGCGCGGCTTATCGGCGGCGAGCTTCAGACGAGCAACGAGTCAAGCGAAGTTCACTGGGTTAGCCTCAGGGACTTGGACTCTCTGAACATCCACCCATCGATTCGACTCCGGATCGAGCATGGATTCAAGGACCGGTCGACACGCTACTTCGCGGTGTAGTTAATCCCTGCAGCAGGTAGCCGCTCGTCCGTACGCTCAACCACACCGATCAACTCCGACTTCGCCTGGCGAATGAAGAAGGTCACCAAGTCTTCCGGCCCGTACCTCTTCTGAATCTCTTCAAGACGCTCGTGCACGTTAGTTGATCCGCCGCTAGGCGTAGTGGTCATGTCCGCCCACCACAGAACGTCCCTCGTAAGGGTCCGTTCATCGATCCATCCAGAAAGCTCTGCCACCAACCCGCGCAACTCAGCTTCTCTATAAGCGCACGAGTGATGAGCCACTAGGAGGCAAAACCGATCAGGAAATTCCATAAAACGCAGATAATTAGCACCATCTAAAGCATGAAAACCGGTCGCAGAAACCTTCGGCTAATAACCTAGATCATGCACCAGAGCCGACCCGACAAGAAAGTTTCGATCAATTCAAGGAAGAACCGCAGCCGCGCCATGAGCACGCAATGCGACCCCGATCACGTGCGACCATCGCCCAGGAAGAGCATCCGCGAGCAATTCTCTCGCGATCGCAAAGAATTTCTCGACCAACGGATCTCCAGGATTGAGAGTGAGAATCCTTTCGACTTCATTCACAGCTTATACCCCTGCCGACATAGATATGCAATCCACTCCAAGACAAAGTGCGTAACAAAGTACGAAACCTCATCCAGATACTTTTCAACTTCAGCTCGCGAAGTCCCGCCCTGCTGGAACACCTCACCAAACGGCACATTTCCGTGCGCAATATCATTCCTGAGGAGCGCCAGCTTCTGAAGAGACGTGGCCCAGCTCACCATTGGAAAAGCATCGCCATCTAGCCCATAGATGTCCCATATTCGATAGAAGTGCTCAGGACGTAGTGTGCGACCGTCAAGAGGTGGCTGCGCACTCTTTCGCTCAACAGGAAGACTCATTGGCTCGCTGCAGCCGTCGAGAGTCGTCGTAAACGCTCGCTTCTCCCAAAGCTTTCCGTGGTCACTAAGCGACCGGAGACTCTCAAATGCGTCATGGGCGGCAAGCTGTCTTAGATTGACGGCAAGGTCTTTGAACGGGACCCTCATAGCATTGATTTCACGATGAGTTTTTTGCAGGACGGTCTTAGTGAGAGCTTCAAGCTCCGCACACACGCCAACGATCGCCGCGCCGCGAGATTCTGCCTTCAGGTAATGCAGCGACTTAGGATCGCGATCCGCAAGCTGGTAGCTGAAAAGCATATGCCATTTCAGCTGCTCAACCCGACGGAGCAATCGGTCACAGCATTCATCGAGCTCCGCGATTAGCACTTCATGCATTGGCATCAATATCAGAGTCAAACAACTCCCTTGCCCTGTCAATTCGACGCCGAAGCATAGAACGGGTATTCGTTCCTCCGCTCGATGCGTCACGAAGCTCCGGATCTTCAGCCCAGCCAGCTGGAGCAGGAATCTCCAATTTCTTTCCTTCAGCCAAGAGCTCTCCGACCGCGACCATGCACGCCTCAAACTGAACAAGCGGCGTAATGGAGTGGACCGGGGTAAGAAACGGCTTACCGCCCGTTATCCGAAGAAGCGTGCGGGCCGTTTCCTCGAAGAGAGACTTCTCTTTCTTATATTCAAAATCGGGGGATGCCTGGTGAATGAACCGGTTCAGGAACTTTTCCACGCGACCATCAAAGTCCTCCCGAAAGTTTTTGTAGGCGAAGAACTTCAGCACCTGCTCAGCCCTTGTTCCGTCGTGCTTGTTCTTCTCTTGCAGCTTCAACAGGGTCGCGAAGTCGGAATTCTCGGAAAGCTCTTCGACGAAGTCGTTAAACTTGCCCCGATAAACGCAAGCGCGTACCTCTTGCGGCGACAGCGCCACCGCGCCCTTATTCAGCCGCTCGAACAAGTCGAAGCGAATCTGAAGATCGCTTTTGTCCGTTAGTGACACAACCTGGAGAGGCTGGCGCGCAAAATATATTTGCAGATTCTTAGGCAGCTCGGCGTACGTCATACCGTTAAGTTGCGTAAGTTTCTCAAGTCCCTCCAGGCGCAGCGCTTCGGGACGATCGATCCGCTCAAGATCCGATTCATCCTGAGCCATAAAGTGTGTCAGCGTAGAAATGCGCTGCAATCCGTCGACAATTTCCCACCTAAAGTCAATATTGGTGGCAACAAAGAGGGGTGGCACAGGTAGGCCGAGGAACATTGATTCGATGAATACCGACTCTCCGGTTTTCGTCCACCGAAATTTCCTCTGATAAGCCGGCGCGATGTTCAGCTCGTTGTCAGCCAGCATCCGCATCAACTCACGAGCTGAGAAGTTGTGGTTGGCAACATCGACCCGCTTGCGCTCCTCATACAGCTGGTTCTCAAGCAACCGGAGGTCGTCGGTCTCATCCATGCGCTGCAGCCTATAGCGCCTTGACCATCTGAGCGGGCCTGCCGAATTCTGCTCTACAGGATCAAGGCGCCGCCGCTGGCGGCGCGTGTGATCTGGCGCTGCACCCGCATCCATCCCGGCACTCCCGGCATCCGCTTCGCTGCGCCGGTCGGCCGGGCGGCGCTGCGCGCCGGACCTCAGGCGCCAGCTGACGACCCACCCGATCCGAGCCCGATTCGTCCCCAGCTCCCTACGAGCGCCACCGCAGTCACCACAGGCCGGCTGTGCACGGCGCTCGACTGCCGCGACGGCTGCGCCGCCTTGCCACCGATCAGGCCCCAGACGAAGCCGCAGGAACGCGCGACGAGCACCAAGCCACCCCGACGCCGCGAGCATGACGACGGCCGGCAACGCCGCGTCAAGGCTGGAACGAGAACCTTGACCAACTCCACCGGCCGTGTTCGAGGCTCAGTGTCGGGATGATGGCAGGGGTGTGAGCGGGTCCAGAAAGACCAAGATCAACCCACACTTAACTCTCACAAAACGACGACAAGCATCGAGAAGCGACTGTCCACAGTGCTCAGATCAAGACCGCATCCGCGCAGGTAGTGAGCGCTGTTGGAGAAGATGGGTGAACAACGCCAAGCGAGTGCTCTTACCCTTCGGGTTCAGGGTTCGAGTCCCTGGCGGCCCACCAAATCCCCAGGTCACAGGCCTGGGGGTTTCACATTTCAAGGTCGCTGACACACCTTTGACACGCTTTACCGTCTGACTCTCAAGCAGCGGCATCCGGCAGAACGGTCGCCATCCGCGTGCCGTGCCGTGTCAATCTGCCGGCCTTCCCATACGACCTCGTCGTATGGGAAGGCACTCGTCCTGAAGACGACGCAACTGCCCGAACGACGCTCGACGACTTGTACGAGCGCCACGTTTACTCCGGCGTCAAGCAGGCTCCGACACCGATGATCGCGAAGTACGTCGCTGCGTTGCTGGACCGCTGGCCGGACTTGAGCGAGGACGACGAAGACACCTCACCCTGGTCGACAAGCCACGTCGATGGGACTGGTTTGCTTCGATCCTCGGATCGACGGTCTGAGGAGCAAGTAAACAAGATCACCCCGCACAGGCTTGGGGTTTCGCTTTGGCGGGCCTGGTGCACTAGGTGGTCATGCGTGGGTGACAGTGCGGTTGCGAACCAGTTCCTCGGTGCAGAGTGCCGAATTCGCGTGCGGACGCGTCTTTGTGTTGCGTACTGTGCGCGCAACACAAAGGGGGTGCGGCATGACGAAGCTGAACCAGATCATCGCGGTGGAGAAGAGTGTCAAGGGTGGCACGCTTCGGGACCTCACCGACGCTCATCACGGGCTGCAGAAGCCCGCGTTGCTGGCCGGCATCTCCCGGACGTACCAGCCCAAGGACGAGGACGGCGAGGTGTTGCCGCCCGAGTCGACTCGCGTGCAGGTCAAGGCCGAGGACGTGTTGCGGAAGACTGCCTCGGTGATGACTCGGCTCTTCGACGTCACGGCTACCAAGGACTGGGCCAACCGCGTTGCCAAGGCCGACGTGGTGGTGGACGGGCAGACGTTGCTTCGCGACGTGCCTGTGTCGTACCTGCTCTTCCTGGAGAAGCAGCTGACGGATCTGCACACCTTCGTGAAGAAGCTGCCGTTGCTGGATGCGGCCGAGGACTGGAGTTTCGACGAGTCCGCGGACTACTGGCGCACCGAGCACGTGCGGACCATTCGCACGAAGAAGGTGCCTCGCAACCACGTCAAGGCCGAGGCGACGGAGAAGCACCCGGCTCAGGTCGAGGTGTACTACGAGGACGTGCCGGTGGGGTACTGGACCACGGTGAAGTTCTCCGGTGCGTTGCCTGCCCGGCGGGTCAACGAGTTGGTGGACCGGGTCGAGAAGCTGCAGCACGCGGTGAAGTTCGCCCGCGAGGAGGCCAACAGCCTGGAGATCACCGACGAGCGCGTCGGTGGCGTGGTCTTCGACTACCTGTTCCGCTAGCGCCCAACAGACTCCCCCGCTGGAGCGCGGGGGTGCGTTCCTCGGCAGAGGAGCGCAAAGCTGAAGCTGAAACGTCAGCCTGAACCACTCGGTCACCAGTGGGGGTTCGAATCCCTCTCCCGGCACCATCGCGCCGGGATAGCCCAAGTCGGCAGAGGCAAGCCGGGATCAAGCTCAGACTCTCGCTCCAGATTCAGCATTTCCGCCGAACGCCAGATCACTCGAGACCGGACAAGACTCGCCGAGGTGCAGGTTCGAATCCTGCTGGCCGCTCTGCCTTGCGGCCGTAGCTCAACGGAAGAGCGCGGCGACCTAAGGACTGATCCGACTCTTAAACGTCGCTGGTGTGTGCAATTGGGCGGCCAAGCGAGGCCCCGGACTGGACATGTCCGGGGCCTCACCTATCTGAGTCAGTGGGCCATTACCTCGCCCGAGGCGTTCGTGCGGTTCGGCAGCAGGAACGCCACCGCGATCGTCGCGACCGCCAGCACTGTCGCCACGACGAACGCCAGCTTCATGCCGCTCAGCTGCGCCGACGACGCCGCGACTCCCTCGGCGACCAGCGACGACGAACGGGCCGACATGACGGTCACGACGAGGGCGGTGCCCACGGCCGCCGCTACCTGCTGCAACGTGCCGAGGATCGAGCTGCCGTGCGGGTACATGTTCGGCGGGAGAGCGCCCATGCCGAGGGTGAAGATCGGGGTGAAGGTGGCGGCGAGGCTCACCATCAGGAGCGCGTGCAGGGCCAGGACCTGCCAGTACGGCATGGACATCGAGACCTGGGTGAAGCCCGCGAGGGACAGGACGATGCCGATCGAGCCCGGGATGATCAGCGGGCGGCTGCCCAGCCGGTCGTAGAGGCGGCCGACCGTCGGGCCCAGCAGGCCCATGGCGAGGCCGCCCGGCATGAGGAGCAGGCCCGTCTCCAACGGCGTGAGGCCGCGCAGGTTCTGGAGGTAGAGGGGCAGCAGGATCATCGAGCCCATCATGGCCAGGAAGGCGATGCACATCAGGGCCAGCGACAGGGCGAAGGTGCGGTGGGTGAGCGTGCGGAGGTCCATCAGCGGGGCGCCGGTGCGCTGGAGCTTGAGCTGGCGGATCACGAAGAACGCGATGGTGGCGGCGCCGGCCAGGACGATGCCGATGCTCGGGCCCAGGTTGGACTCGCCCTCGCCGAAGAGGCTCAGGCCGTAGACCAGGCCGCCGAAGCCCAGGGTGGCCATCGAGGCCGAGGCCCAGTCGAGGGTGCTGACCTGGGGTTCGCCGATGTTGTCGAGCTGGCGAAGGCCGAAGTACGTGACGGCGCCGGCGATGGGGATGACGGCCACGAAGAGCAGGCGCCAGGAGCCCAACTGGAGGATCAGGCCCGAGATGGCCGGGCCCAGGGCGGGGGCCACCGAGATGGCGAGGGTGACGTTGCCCATCACCTTGCCGCGGTCCTGCTCGGGGACGACGGTCATCAGGGTGGTCATCAGCAACGGCATCATGACGGCGGTGCCGGCGGCCTGGATGATGCGGCCGGCCAGGAGGATCGCAAACGTCGGCGCGATCGCGGAGACCGCGGTGCCGGCGAGGAAGACGCCCATGGCGATGGCGTAGCCCTGGCGGGTGGTGACGCGCTGGAGGAACCAGCCGGTGACCGGGATCACGGCGGCCATGGTGAGCATGAACGCCGTCGAGACCCACTGCGCGGCCTGTTCGGTCACGTGGAGGGACTCCATGAGGCGCGGAATCGCGTTGATCATCAGCGTCTCGTTGAGGATCACGACGAACGTCGCCAGCACGAGCAGGCGCACCACCAGGGGTGTTCGGCCCGCTTGCGCGGTAGGTCGGTCTTCGATCGCTGCAGGCATGTCAGGCCCTCACTCGGTTGCTGGCATCAGGTTCTTCGCGACACCGGAGAAGACCTGCGGCGTTGAAGGAACTCATCGGTGCTTCGAGTCTTCCTCATCCGCCGCGTGGTCTCATCCAGGTTTTCTCGTCCGTCTACCTGTGCGTCGAACGAGCAGACGACGAATCGACACGGTCGGCCGTAGTTTTTTCCGGATGGGGTGGCGGCTGGGTGAGTTGATCGGGGAGCACGGGGTTCCCGGGGCTCAGGTGGCCCTGCTGAGCTGCGGAAACGTCCAGGATGAGGTCGCCGGGGTGCTGAGCGCGCGGACTCGGATCGAGGTCACCCGCGACTCGTCGGTTTCCGCCCACGTTGACCGCGCGTCAACTTCCCCCGTGCTCGGCACCGGCTTCACCTACTCCAACAGCGGGTTCGTGGTGATCGGACGGCTGGTGGAGGTGGTCAGCGGGCAGGCGTTCCACGACGTGCTGAAGGAACGGCTCATGCGGCCGTTGCAGATCGACGAGCCCGGGCTGGCCGCGATGCGCGAGGACCAGGGCGTGGAGGTGCCGGACCTGGGCAACGGCGCGGTCGGGTGGGGGCTCGGGTGGATGCGGTTCCGCGACGGCGTCGGGCACACCGGGGTGTCGAAGGGGCAGAAGGCCTTTCTGCACGTCGACGCGGCGGCGGGCGGTGGCCGTGCTGACCAACCAGCGTGAACGCCGAGCCGTTGGCGCACGACCTCATCACCGAGCTGATGGGTGAGCAGCCCGTCACACGGTGACGACCACGTTGCCGCGCTTGTGACCTGCGTCGACGTACCGGTGGGCCGCGGCGATGTCGGCCAGCGGGTAGGTGCGGTCGACGATCACGCGCAGCTCGCCCGACTCCAGCAGGGAGCTGATGAACGGCAGGGCCGCGCGTTTGTTGACGGACATGCCGACGAGCACGCGCTTGCCGCCGCGCAGGGCCGTCCACAACGCCCAGAGGTTGTTCTGCAGGCCGGTGGTCGGCAGGTATTTGCCGCCGGCGCGCAGCGAGCGCCGGGCAGCAGAGAAGGACGACTTGGTGACGGTGTCGAAGACGACGTCGTAGGTGTCGAGGTCGGAGGTGAAGTCGTGGGCGGTGTAGTCGATCACCTCGTCGGCGCCGAGGGATCGGACGAGGTCGACGTTCGACGGGCCGCAGACGGCCGTGACGGTGGCGCCGAAGTGCTTGGCGAGTTGGACGGCGTAGGTGCCGATGCTGCCCGAGGCGCCGTTGATCAGGACTCGGTGGCCGGGGCCGACCTTCGCCTTGTCGCGCAGGAAGAACAACGCCGTGGTGGCGCCGTCCACGGCAGCGGCGGCCTCGACGAAGGTCAGGGATGCGGGCTTCGGGGCCAGCGAGCCGTTGGCCGGCAGGCGGACGTAGTCGGCGTGGGCGCCCACGGCGAAGCCGGTGAAGCCGAAGACCTCGTCGCCCGGACGGAACGTGGTCACCTGAGAACCCACCGCCTCTACGGTGCCGGACACCTCCAGGCCCAGGGTGCGCAGGCGGGTCCGCGGGCGGCGCAGGCCCAGGATCACGCGGCCCCACAACGGTTCGCCGCGGCGCATGGCGCACTCGGCGGACGTAACGGTGGTCGCGTGGACCTTGATCAGGACGTCGCCCGGGCGGACGACCGGGACCGGCTTCTCGACCACCTGGACCACGTCGGCCGGCCCGAACTGAGTGTGCACCGCGGCTCTCATGGGAGAACGGTAAGGAGCGGTGGAACCGTTTCACCCCAACGGTTTCGAGAATCAGGGACAAAGCAGGGTGTCACCTAGGGGTATCGGACCTGAGTCCGAGACGGAGGTCGGACCGCGGGCCGATCCGCCCGAGCGGAAGCGCTGGCACCGTTCTGGGACATGAGGTTTCCCAACGGGTGGGTCGGAGGCGCGGCGCTGGTCGCCGGGCCGGTGCTGTTGCTGGTGGGCACGCTGTTGAGGTCGCCCTTCCACTTCTTCTTCCCCGACCAGCTGAAGGCGGTGGCCGCGCATCCCGCGCTGATGCAGGCGGCCTACACCGCGTTCCTGGCCGGTCACGTCGTGATGTGGGCGGCGGTGGCCTTTCTGGTGCACCGGATCGGGGCGAACCGGTGGGCCGCGTGGGGTGGGGTGCTGGTCACGGTCGGGCTGTTCGGGCGGACGTTCCACGCCGGGGTCGACCACGCGGCGTTCAGCGCCACGAAGCACCGCGGGGTCGCGGAGGCCACGGAACTGGTCGCGCAGGGGTACGGCGACCTGCACCTGTTCAGCTATCTGGCGTTCACGATCGCGTTCGGCTGGTACGTGCTGGCGTTCGGGGCGTACCGGGGCGGCCTCGGCAGGGTCCGGTCGGTGGCGCTGGCGACGATGGGGCTGCTGCCGCTCGGCGTGCTGAAGGGTGCCGAGATCGTGTCGGTCATCGGCACGATCGGGCTGTGCGTCGCCTTGGTGCCGTTGGGCGTCCAGGTGCTCCGGGAGCAGCCGAGGCCGACTAGGAAGAACGTGCTCACGGCCGTGCCGGTCGCGCTCGGGCTAGGGGCGCTCGCGGTGCTGAGCACGATGGGATGACGCGAACGGCACCACGAACCACAGGCCCGCGAACAGGACGAACGCCACGGCGCCGACCACCGCCGCCGGCCAACTGCCGAGCACGACCTCGGCCAGCAGCAGGACGGTGCCGGTCATCGCGAGGGCCAGGCAGGCCAGTCCTACCAGCGTGAACGTGTTGCCGGACCGGACCACGTCCTCGCGGCGGCCCTGCCGGAACAGCACGCGGTGCCAGGCGGCGGGCGCGGTCAGGAACGCCACGGCCACCGCCGCGAACAGCACCGTGACCAGGTGCGTCACCCGGACGTACGAGCCCACGGAGGAGTACTTGTCGGTGAACGCGATGGAGAGCAGGAAGCCGAACAGGATCTGCACGCCGGCCTGCGCCACGCGGAGCTCCTGGAGCAGCTCGTTGAGGTTCCTGGCGAGTCTGCGCTGGTCGGACTCCTCGGCTTCGCTCACCACCACCGCGTACCCGGCGGAAGGGCGTCGAAACACCCGTACGAGTACCGAAATGGCGGGACGCGCGCGGTGCCAGTAAGCAAGAGATCCATGAAGACGCTTGCAGTCGTGATCGCCGCCGGGCTCGTGTTCGCGGGAGCCGGACCCGCGCACGCCGCACCCGCGCCCGTCGCCCACGCGTCCGCGAAGTTCGAGACCTACAGCGCCGCGGCGAGGGCCGTCACGCACGACCCGGTGAAGGTGCCGGTCGGCGCGAAGATCACCGTCGTCGGCGTGCCGACGATCGGCGGCGGGACGACGGTCCTGTTGGTGCTCAACGGTTTGCTGCCGAACCGGGCGTACGGCGCACACGTCCACGTGAAGGCGTGCGGCGCCGCGCCCGCCGACTCCGGGCCGCACTTCCAGCACGTCGAGGACCCGGTACAGCCGTCCGTCGACCCGGCGTACGCCAACGCCCGCAACGAGATCTGGCTCGACGCGCACACCGACGCGAACGGTTTCGCGCAGAGTTCATCCACTGTGGACTGGCAGTTCACCGAACGCCACGCGCAGTCCGTGGTGCTGCACAACGAACACACGCACACCGCGCCCGGCGAGGCAGGCACCGCCGGGCCACGACTCGGATGTGTGAACGTCGGCTTCTAGACCTTGTTGACCACGAAGAAATCAGTCACGAACGCGACGGCGTCGCCCGCGGTGTTGCGGCCGACCCAGGTCGGGTAGACGCCGTCGCCCCACCCGGTCGAGAAGGCCACGACGTTCAGCCCGGACCGGGCGTCGGTCACGATGGCGGGGCCGCGACCGCCGCCGACCGCGCCCAGCGCGTCGATCAGCTCGCAGTTGCCGAGCTCGTCGTCGCTCACCAGGCGGTCCAGCGCCGTGGCCGTGACGACGTCGAAGAACGCGCCGGTGCTCGACTTCACGTCGTACCCGAACTCCGGCATCACCGGCAGCATCGGCACGGTCTCGCCCGCCGTCACCGCGGGCCGCCACGAGTACGCGGGCTCGTCGCGGATCACGACCCTGGCGGCCGCGACGCGGTACCCCTGCCGCTCGTCGGGAACGCCGTCGCCGTCGACGTACGAGACCAGCGAGACCGACACCGGGTAGGTGCCGGGGTCGACCTCGTCGGTGAACGGCTCCGCGTCCTCCGGCCACACGACGAACGGGTCCGCCGCCACGAGTCTTCCCGTCGGCAGGGCCAGCTCACCCACGTGCTCCACGGTAATGACCTGCTGCTCGCCACCGCCGCTCGACGCGCCGACGGGCCCGTCGACGAACAACCGCTCGAACCCGGACCTGATCAGTGCAACCGCCCCCATGAGCTAGGCCACCTCCACAGGCATGTTGGCAGACGCCCCCGACACCCGATCGGGGCACCGGGGGTGTTCGCCGTGAGTGAAGACCCCAGTCGCCGCAAGGAATCCGCTGCCACGCTGGTCAGCATGGGGACGATCGCGGCGGTGCTCGGCGACATCACTCGACAGCAAGTCGACATCATCGTCACGGCGGCCAACGAGTCGTTGCTCGGCGGCGGCGGGGTGGACGGCGCGATGCGGGGCCGCCGGTCAGGCACGTGATCCACACGGCCTGGCCGGTTTCGACGCCCTTGCCCAGGCGTGTGAGCAAGCTCGCAGCGGCGATGCCCCCTCGGTCACTCTCGGTGAAGATCACGGCTGGTCAGTGCCGTAACCTGAAGGGCGTGTCCGTTCCCTCCACGCTGAAGATCGGCCCGTTCGCCGTCGACCCGCCCGTCGTGCTGGCCCCGATGGCGGGCATCACGAACGTGGCGTTCCGGCAGCTGTGCCGTCAGTACGGGGCCGGGCTCTACGTCTGCGAGATGATCACTGCGCGTGCGCTGGTCGAGCGCGATCCCATGACCATGCACATGATCACGTTCGACGAGGGCGAGAGCCCGCGGTCGATGCAGCTCTACGGCGTCGACCCGCGCAACGTCGGCGAGGCCACGAAGATGATCGTGGACGAGAACCTCGCCGACCACATGGACATGAACTTCGGCTGTCCCGTGCCCAAGGTGACACGCAAGGGCGGCGGGGCGGCGCTGCCGTACAAGCGCGAGCTGTTCCGGCAGATCGTGCGGGCCGCGGTCCGCAACGCCGGGGACATGCCGGTCACCGTCAAGTTCCGCATCGGCATCGACGACGACCACCTGACGTACCTCGACGCCGGGCGCATCGCCGCGGACGAGGGTGCGCAGGCCGTGGCGCTGCACGCGCGCACGGCGTCGCAGCGGTACTCCGGCAAGGCCGACTGGTCGGCGATCGCGCGGCTCAAGGAGGCCGTGACCAGCGTTCCGGTGCTGGGCAACGGCGACATCTTCAGCGCCCAGGACGCGCTCGACATGGTCGCCGGGACCGGGTGCGACGGCGTGGTCGTCGGGCGCGGGTGCCTCGGCCGGCCGTGGCTCTTCCGGGACCTGCAGGCGGCGTTCCGGGGCGAACCGGTCCCCGAGGGGCCGACGCTCGGCGAGGTCGCCGAGGTGCTCAGGACGCACGCCCGGTTGCTCGCGGCGCATGACGGCGAGCACAAGGGTCTGCGGGACCTGCGCAAGCACATGGCCTGGTACTGGCACGGCTTCCCGGTCGGCGGGGACACGCGCCGGGCGTTCGCGATGGTGTCGAGCCTGCAGGAGCTGGACGACCTCATCGGCACGCTCGACGGGGACGTGCCCTTCCCCGCGAACGCCGAGGGGCCGCGGGGCCGGCAGGGGTCGTCGGCGAAGGTTGTGCTGCCGGAGGGCTGGCTGGACGACCCCGAGGACGCCACGGTGCCGTCCGGTGCGGACGTGATGCACTCCGGTGGCTGAGCGGATCGCGGTCCTCCTCACCGCGCTCGTGCTCCTCACGGGCTGCGGTGGACCGGTCGCGGGCACAGCCAGGCCGGTCCAGCTCACCGAGGACGGCCGCGCCAAGTTCAAGGACTACTACGCCCGCCTCAACAAGGCCGGCGAGGAGAGCGCCTCCAAGCAGGCTGACCTGCTCAAACAGACCCAGCACCCGGACTTCCGCAAGAAGACCTGCGACCTGCGCGGCGCGACGATCACCGTCGACCCCACCTGGGGGACGCTGCGGGCGGACGCCGACTGGGCACCCCCCGGCGAGAAGGTCCACCCGCGCGGTGACGTCTACGTCGTCGCCGTGACGATCACACTGCGCCAGCAGGACCAGACCATCGGCAGCCAGATCGGGTCGATGCACGTGGTCCTGCTGGACGACGAGGTGTACGGGTTCGCGCCCTGCCTCGGTGGCTGAACGGATTGTTGATCTTCCAAGCTCACTGAATCGGAGCAGCTGACGGTCAACCGGACGGGGGAAATAGCGCCCCCACACGTCCTTCTCGCTCAAGCGTCGCCTCTCAGGAGACGACACCTGGCAGGTAAGGAGGTGACCGCGATGACCGCGCTTCAGCCAGAGACCGCAGCGACCCAGCCCGACGTCAGCGTCGACGAGCAGGGTCCTGGCCTGGTGGGCGTGCACGAGTCCATCGCGACGTTGCTCGCCTCCCGCGGTCAGTGGCGCCAGGCGTACCAGCACCTGCGTTCCGCGCTCGACCTCGTCCACGCGGACCAGGTCGAGGAGCCGCACGTTCCGGAACAGCTGCGCCGCGAGGTCGACAGGCTGCGCCGGGAGCACGCCGAGGCACGCGAACAGAGCCTGCGCGACAGCCTCACCGACTCCTACAACCGCCGTTACCTCGACCAACGGCTGATGGACCTGCTGGCCGAACACGGAGCGTGCCGGCACGGGCTCGCCATCGCCCTGCTCGACCTCGACTGGTTCAAGCAGGTCAACGACACCTTCGGCCACCTCCTGGGCGACCGGGTGCTGCAACGCGTCGTGGAGCTGTTGCAGCAGGGCCTGCCCGAGGACGGCTTCTGCGCCCGCTACGGCGGCGAGGAGTTCGTGCTCGTGCTGCCGCGCGTGGACGCCTCCAGCTCCGTGGAGATCGCCGAGGCCGCCCGGGAACGTGTCGAGCGTCACCCGTGGCAGGAGATCGCGCCGGGGCTGCGCGTGACCGTCAGCGTGGGCCTCGCCTACGAACCGCCCGCGCACGAGGCGCCGGAGCGCCCCGCCGTGAGCGCCGAGCAACAGCTGCTGCGCGCCGACAGCCTCCTGTACACGGCCAAGCAGTCGGGACGCAACGCGGTGGCGTACCGTGCGGATGGACGGGTTCGCCTCGCGGGTGCTGCCTCAGGCAGGCGTGCGATCGCTGAAACACGTGTTCTCGGTTACTACTGAGTGACCTGGCTCACCCGTTCAGGGCATGCGGACTGCGCGGAATCGCGTACAGATCGCAGCCGTATCACCCGGAGTGGTCGTCAGAACTCGGCTACATCCGTAGTATCGCGGGCGCAACTGACACGCCGGTGATGCAACCCTTGTGTCCCGGTCGTCGTCACTTCGTAATGACGAACCGCTTTTGCTTCTGACCCAGAAGGGAGATTGGGTGCCCGACGACCCCCGACGTGGCGGCCCCTCTTCCCGCGGTGATCAGGATCCCCAGCACGACCAGCCGACCGGCCGTAGACGTCGCTCGATGGATGGCTCTGGGGGCCTGAGCGTCTCGGACCTCATCGAGCAGCACAGCAGGACGAACATCCCCCGACCCGTCCCGCCAGGCTCGCCCGAACCCACGACAGGCAGGCGCGCCCTGCCCGAACCGCCCGCGACGACCGGCAGGCGCGCCCTGCCAGACCCGCCGGCGCAACCACCACAGGCACCACAACCGCAGGTCCAGCAGCCTCAGGCACCGCGGCAGCAGCCACCCGCGGCTCACCGGCCAGGTGAGCAGACGGGTACGCGCCCGCGTCCTGAGCAGCCGGGACCGCAGAACTTCACCGGCGAGCAGACCGGCAGGCGACGCAGGGCCGACGCGCCCGCCGAGCCCACCGGCGCGCCCCAGCCGAACGGTGCCCAGCAGCAGCCCCGCCCGCGTCCCGACCAGACGGGACCGCGGCCGAGGCCCGCGCAGAATCCGGTACAGAACCCGGAACAAAGCGGCGCCTATCGGGTCAATCCGGAACAAAGCGGTGCATACCGCGTGAATCCGGAACAAAGCGGTGCTTATCGCGTTCCCGGTGAACAGACCGGCCCGCGGCAGCGACCGGACGCGACGGGCATGCAACGCCGCCCGGTGCCGCCGAACGGCGCTCCGCCGAATGGTGTTCCCCCGAACGGGGCCCCGCAGAACGGTGCTCCGTCTCGGCGGATGCCTCCTGGTGACGCGCCGTCCCAGAACGGCATCCCGCGCCCGCCGGCTCCCGGCGACCCGCGGCGGATGCCTCCCGGTGACGTGCCGTCCTCGAACGGCATCCCGCGCCGTCCGGCGCCGAACGGCGTCCCGGAAGCGGGTATGCCGACCGGCACCGTGCGCCGTCCGGACGGGCCCCCGCCTCGGCGGATGCCTCCCGGTGACGCGCCGTCCCAGAACGGCATCCCGCGGCCACCCGTGCCTGGAGACCCAGGCGGCCTCCAGCGTCCCCCTGCGCCGGGAGGGACGCCGGAAGGCCCCGCAGCCGGTGCACCTCGTCGCCTCCTGCCAGGCGACGCACCGTCTTCGAACAGCATCGCGCGTCCTCCCGCCCCCGGCGAGGGGCCGGAAACGGGCCGCCGCCCCATGCCCCCGAACGGGGACGTGACGGGCAGGCAGCCGATGCCGTCGCGCGCGGAGTCGAGCGGTCCCCGGCCGATGCCCCCGAGGGCGGAGTCCAGTGGGCCGCGCCCGGCACCCGGTGGTCTCGCGGGCCGGCTCGGCGCGTCCGAGCCCGCCGACGAGCCGCAGGCCGACGCGCCCGGTCCCGAAGCCACGCAGATCACCTCGGCCGCCGGTGTGGCCAAGGTCGAGAAGCGCGAGGACATGGACCCGCTGAGCCTCACCACCGAGATGGAGGCCATCGGCGACGACGTGAAGAAGCGCCGCGAGGTGGACCACACCCTCGCGCGGTTCTCCGCGGTGCACGACGAGCTGCTCGAGCAGGAGCGCCAGCGCAAGGAACGGCGCTCCAAGCTCATGCCGTGGGTCAAGGACGGGGAAGAGGAAGAGGGTCTCGTCGACGAGGCGACCCAGTTCGCCGAACCCGTCGTCCCCGGCGAGGAAGAAGGCGTCCGGCAGGTCACCGGCCGCACGCCCCAGCAGCGCAAGATGATGCGCACCGCGCGGATCGGCGCGATCGCCGCCGCCGCCGTGGTGTTCGCGTCGACGGGCGTGGGCTGGGCCGCGATGAAGTGGGCCGACTCCAAGATCCAGCGGATCGACGCGCTCGGCGGCAACTCGCAGGCCGTGCAGCAGGCCGAGAAGCAGCTCGGCGACGAGAACTTCCTGCTGGTCGGCTCGGACACGAGGGCCGGGGCGAAGGCGGGCGACAACGTCGGCACCCAGGACCAGGAGGGTGGCGCGCGGTCGGACGTGATCATGCTCGCGCACATCCCCAAGGACCGTAAGCGCATGGTCATCGTGTCGCTGCCGCGGGACGTGCGGGTCGACCGGCCCGACTGCCGCCAGTGGAACCCGGACAACGGGCAGTACGCGGGCCCGCTGGCGCCGGAGAAGGGCGTCATGGCGAACTCCGTCTACAACGACGGTGGTCCCGAGTGCGTCGCGAACCTGATGACGCAACTGTCCGGCCTCAAGATCAACCACTTCGTCAGCATCGACTTCGTCGGCTTCCGCGAGATGTCGACGGCGATCGGCGGCGTGGAGATCTGCTCGCCCACGCCGATCATCGACGACGAGCTCGGTGTCGTCCTGGACAAGGCGGGCAAGTACACGCTCAAGGGCGACCAGGCGTTGTCCTACGTCCGCGCCCGCAAGGTGCAGGCGAAGGGCGACGGCGGCACGGACTTCGACCGGATCAAGCGCCAGCAGGGTTTCCTGTCGGCGATGCTGCGGCAGGCGTTGTCGAACGAGGTCCTGCTGAGCCCGACGAAGCTCAACAACTTCATCAACGCGCTCACGAAGTCCACGGTCGGCGACAACATCGACGTCGCCTCGCTGCTGGAGCTCGCGAACTCGTTGCAGAGCCTCGACGCCGGCCGCGTGTCGTTCGTGACGATGCCGCACTGGACCGACGAGGGCCCGACGAAGTCGAACGACGACAACATCGAGCGCCTCAAGGACGACGACATCAAGGCGTTGTTCCAGACGATCATCGACGGAACGCCGCTGCCGCAGGAGAAGGCCGCGGAGCCGAAGCCGGGCGAGAACAACGCCCCGGCGCAGCAGCCCGGCACCCTGGTCGACCCCAAGGAGGTCAGCATCCAGGTGCTCAACGGCGACTCGAGCAACGGCGGCGCGGCCGCCAGCACCTCGAACGCCCTGCAGCAGCAGGGTTTCAAGGTCGTCCGCCAGGGCAACGCGCCGGAGCAGGCACCGAAGACGATCATCCGGTACTCGAAGGGCAACGAGAACAAGGCGGCCACGCTCAAGGCGGCCGTGCCCATCGCGGAACTGGTCGAGGCGCCCGAGATGGGCGGCGCGGTCCAGCTGGTGATCGGTGCCAACTACGACGAGAAGGTGCAGGCTCCCAAGCCTGGCCAGCAGGGCACTCCGCAGGGACAACCCCAAGGTCAGGCGGGCAACGATCTGTCCATTGTGAACGCGGCACAGGACCCCTGCGCGGCGAAGTGATTCGCCTGGGGTTCACCTGCGGTTCATGCTGGCATGTCGCTGCCGCGATGGTCGGGACGTAGGCTGAGCGCCATGCGCGAGGCCTACCACGACTCTCTAGAAGAGCTCGCCGAACGACTGGCCGACATGACCGGCATGGTCGCTGAGGCGATGCAGAACGCGACCGCAGCCCTGCTGCAGGCCGACCTCGGCCTGGCCGAGCAGGTGATCAGCGGTGACCAGAAGGTCGACGACGTCCGCTCCAGCATCGAGGAGCAGTCGTACGCGCTGCTCGCGTTGCAGGCACCGGTCGCGACCGACCTGCGCACCGTGCTCGCGGTGATCCACGCCGCCGAGAGCGTCGAGCGCATGGGCGACCTGGCGCTGCACGTGGCGAAGGCCGCGCGCCGCCGGCACCCGGCGTCCGCACTGCCCGACGACGTCAAGCCGTACTTCGAGGAGATGGGCCGCATCGCGGTCAAGCTCGCGACGGAGGCCGCGGAGATCATCCGCAACAAGGACGTCGACCGCGCGCGCAACCTCGAGGACGAGGACGACGCGATGGACGACATCCACCGCCACCTGTTCTCGGTGATCATGGACAAGGAGTGGCAGCACGGCGTCGCGGCCGCGGTCGACGTGACGCTGCTCGGCCGCTTCTACGAGCGCTACGGCGACCACGCCGTGTCGGTCGCCAAGCGCACGGTCTTCGTCGTCACCGGCCGGATGCCCGGCTACGGTGCCGACGACGACCTCTAGGAATTCCAGGTATCAGCGAAACTGCCCATCGCGTTCTGCCGCGAGCTCCGGATCGGCGTAGGCCTCGGAGAACTCGGCGAGCACGGTGGGCAGTTCTTCGTCCCAGGTCGCCCGCGCCTCGTCCCGCGGCAGGTCCCTGGCGTCCACGGTGAAGTACGCCCACGCCCGTACGAGCTGCGGCATCAACTGGAGATCCGCCTCGGACACGTGCAGCTTCGCCGCCACGCTGAGGATCAGCACGGCGGTCAGCGACGCCGGCCCGTACACGACGGGATCGCGGTTCTGGTCCACCGCAGCGGAAACGACGACCCGCGCGAACGCCCGCGCCGCCTCGACGTCCGCGATCCCGTGCTCCGAGGCCAGGAACACGTCGACGACCTCGTCCGTCCTTTCCGGACCGATGACGGGAATCGCGTACTCGCTGGGGACCAGCGAGCTGACCCGCGCGTCGGCGAGGGCGATGAGCTGCACGGGGTGCCGCACGTCCTCGTCGCCCATGAGGCCTTCCTCGGCCTCCTCGTCCGGGCCGTCCTCCCAGAACTGCTCGACGTCCGGCCACACGCGGTCGTAGACGTCGGTGGCGCTCAAGGGCGTGATCTCGTCGCGGAACGCCTCGGGCGTGGAGGCGATCATGTCCTCCAGCAACGCCGCGGTGCCCTCGTCCGGCGTGGAGAAGAGCTCGATCGCGGTGGCACCGAGCACCGGCTGACGCATGAACAGCACGGTCTCGCCGACGCCCGCGCGTTCCTGGGTGATCGCGATGACCTCCACGTCCCCCAGCAGGTTCGTGACGAGGAAGGCGTCGCGGAAGTCCGGCACGGTGCCCGGCACGTACCAGGACGGCTCGGCGACTCCGCGTGCCGCAACGGTTTCCGCGGCCGTGAACGCCTCGGCGCGGTGCTCGGCGGACCCGACGCCCGCGAGGGCGCGCAGGGCGGTGAGCGCCGCGGGGTCGTCCATCGCCCGCAACGCCTCGACCATCGGCGTGTGGCCGGAGCCCGCGAGCCAGAGGGTCGCGTAGAGCTCACTCGCCCAGGCGTCCGCGAGCAGCCAGGACTCGGAACGCAGAGCGGCCGCCGACTCGAGGAGCGCCCCGTACGGGGACTGCTGCTCGGGTCGGCGGCCGGGTGCCTTGCCTTGCTTCTTCTTGCGCGACTTGCTTTGCGGGCTCACCCGCAAGAATTTAGACCAAGTCGCGTCTTTAGCCGAACCGGCCGGAGATGTAGTCCTCGGTGGCCTTCTGGCTGGGGTTGGAGAAGATCTTCTCCGTGTCGTCCACCTCGATCAGCTGTCCGGGCTGACCGACACCCAGCAGGTTGAAGAACGCGGTCTGGTCCGAGACGCGCGCGGCCTGCTGCATGTTGTGAGTCACGATGACGATCGTGTACTCCTTCTTCAGCTCCGTGATCAGGTCCTCGATCGCCAGCGTGGAGATCGGGTCCAGGGCCGAGCAGGGCTCGTCCATGAGCAGGACGTCCGGCTGCACCGCGATGGCACGCGCGATGCACAGACGCTGCTGCTGACCACCGGAGAGGCCGCCGCCCGGCTTGTCGAGCCGGTCCTTGACCTCGTTCCAGAGGTTGGCGCCGCGCAGCGAGCGCTCCGCCACCTCGTCGAGCTTCTTCTTGTCCTTGACGCCCGAGAGGCGCAGGCCCGCCACCACGTTGTCGCGGATGGACATCGTGGGGAACGGGTTGGGGCGCTGGAAGACCATGCCGATGGTGCGGCGCACCTCGACCGGGTCCACAGTGGACGTGTAGATGTCCTCGCCGTCCAGCAGCACCTTGCCCTCGACGCGGGCGCCGGGCGCGACCTCGTGCATGCGGTTCAGCGAACGCAGCACGGTCGACTTGCCGCAACCCGAGGGGCCGATGAACGCCGTGACGTTCTTCGGCGGCACCGCGAGCGAGACGTTCTCCACGGCGTGGAACTTGCCGTAGAAGAGGTTCAGGTCCTTGATGTCGAGTCGCTTGGCCATGTCCGCCCGCTCACTTCGTCTTCGGCGCCAGCGCCCGCGAGATCACGGTCGCCAGGAGGTTGAACAGGGTGATGAGGACGACGAGGGTGATCGCCGCGCCCCAGATGCGGTCGAAGCCCGCCGCCGTCGGGTTGTTCCGCTCGTTCACCATCATCAACGGCAACGAGGCCATCGGGCCCTCGAACAGGTTGTAGTTGATGAACGGCGCGTACGCGGCGAGCACCAGCACCGGTGCGGTCTCGCCCATGACGCGGGCGAGGGCCAGCATGATGCCGGTCAGGATGCCGGAGAGCGCGGTCGGGATGACGATCTTGACGATCGTCTTCCACTTCGGGATGCCCAGTGCGTACGAGGCCTCGCGCAGCTCGTCCGGGACGATCTTGAGCATCTCCTCGGTCGTGCGCACGATGACCGGCACCATCAGCAGCACCAGTGCGAGCGACACGGCGAGCGCGCTGCGGCTCAGGCCGAACGTCGTGATCCACACCGTGTAGACGAACAGCGCGGCGACGATCGAGGGGACACCGGTGAGGATGTCGACCATGAACGTCGTGGCCTTCGAGAGCTTCGAGCGGCCGCCGTACTCGACGAGGTAGATGGCGATCATGATGCCGATCGGCACCGAGATCACGGCGCAGACGAGGCCCTGGACCAGCGTTCCGTAGATCGCGTGGTACGCGCCGCCACCCTGCTGGCGGGCCAGCAGACCGGACATCGACTTCTGCCACCAGTCACCGTCGAGGATGACCGGGAAGCCGCGCTGGACGACGGTGTAGAGCACCCAGACCAGCGGGATGATCGCGATCAGGAACGCGCCCCACACGAGTGCGGTGGCGAGACCGTTCTTGATCTGGCGCGAGGTGCTGACCTTCTGGAACGTCGGCGGCGTCGCGAGGCGCTGGGGGTCCGCGAGGTTGGTGCTCACTCGTACTCCTTGTGGCCGGCGACGATCGAGCGCGCGATGGCGTTCACGACGAAGGTCAGCACGAACAGCACCAGACCGGCGGCGATGTAGGCACCTGCCGAGCGCGGGTCGTTGAACTCGGGTGCGGCCAGGGCGATCTTCGAGGCGAACGTCGACCCGCCGTCGAACAGCGACCAGCCGAACGCGCTGGTGGCGGTGCTCAGGATGATCGCGACGGCGATGGTCTCACCGAGCGCGCGGCCGAGGCCGAGCATCGAGGCGCTGACGTAACCGGCCTTGCCGAACGGCAGGACCGTCGTGCGGACGACCTCCCACTTGGTCGCGCCGAGCGCGATCGCGCCCTCGATGTGCATCGTGGGCGTGCGCTCGAAGACCTCGCGGCTGACGGCCGTGATGATCGGCAGGATCATCACCGCGACGACGATGCCCGCGGTGAAGATGGTGCCGCCGAGCTGGACGTTCACGTTGCCCTTGGCGAACAGCGGGATCCAGCCCAGGTTCTCGATCAGCCACTCGGAGAACGGGAAGAGCACCGGACCGAGCACGAAGAGGCCCCACAGACCGAAGACGATCGAGGGGACCGCGGCGAGCAGGTCGACGACGTACGCGAACGGCCGGGCGAGGTTGCGCGGCGCGTACTGCGTGAGGAACAGCGCGATGCCCAGCGCGATCGGCATGGCGATCAGCAGGGCGAGCAGCGCGACGACGACCGTGACGAGCGTCAGGTCGAGGATGCCGAACCGCAGGTTGGTGGGGTCGGTGGTGTTCCACTCGCGACTGGTCAGGAAGTTGACGTTGTCCAGCCCGAGCGACGGGATCGCCTGCAGGATCAGGAACAGCCCGATCGCGCCGATGAGGACGACGATGAAGACACCGGATCCCGTCGCCAGGCCGCGGAAGATGCGGTCACCGGGCCGGACGTGAGGTGCCTTGGTGGTAGCTGAAGCTTCCGGTGTCGGGGGAATCGGAGCCTCCGAGGCGGTGTGAGCAGCCGCGACGCCCCGCTCGGTTCCGGTGGCACCGGAACCGGCGGGGCGCTTGGCCACGACGGGATCGTTCATCGCGTCAGCGTTGGCCGAAGTCTCGCATCAACCTCAGGCGATCGCCTTCACGGCGGTCAGGATCTTGTCCTGGAACGCCTTGGGCAGCGGCACGTAGCCGGCGTCCGCCAGCTGGGCCTGGCCCGTGGTGGCGGCAACCGTGAGGAACGCCTTGACGGCCTTCGCGGTGTCGGCGTCGTAGCCCTTCGAGCAGACGATCTCGTAGGTCGCGAGGAGCAGCGGGTACGCACCGGCGGCCTTGGTGCCGTAGATCGAGTCGAGGTCGAGGACGAGGTCGTTGCCCTGGCCCTTGATCTTGGCCTCGTCGATGGCCTTGCCGGCCGACTCGGCGGTCAGCTCGACGGCGCCGGCACCGGCGTCGATCTTGGCGATCGAGAGCTTGTTGTCCTGCGCGAACGACCACTCGACGTAGGTGATCGCACCGTCGATGGAGCCGACGGCCTGAGCGACACCGGCGGACTTCTCCTTGCCCTCGCCGACACCGCCCTTGAACTGCTTGCCGTCACCCTTGGTCCAGCCACCGGCGACCTTGAGGTACTTCTGGAAGTTGTCGGTGGTGCCCGACTCGTCCGAGCGGTAGATGACCGCGATGTCCTTGTCCGGCAGGGTCGCGGAGCCGTTCAGCGCCTTGATGGCCGGGTCGTTCCACTTCTTGACCGCACCGGAGAAGATCGCGGCGGTGGTCTTGGCGTCCAGCACGAGGCTGTCCACACCGGAGACCTTGAAGCCGACGGCGACGGGGCCGAAGACCAGCGGCAGGTTCCAGGCCGGGTTGGTCTGGCAGCGCTTGGCGGCGGCCTCGGTCTCGGCGCCTTCCTTCAGCGCGGAGTCCGAGCCACCGAAGTCGACCTGGCCGGCGTTGAAGTTCTTCACGCCCGCGCCGGAGCCGGAGGGGTTGTACGCGACGTTCACCCCGGGGCAGGCGGCCTGGTAGGCCTGCACGAACGCGTCGACCGCGTTCTTCTGCGCGGAGGAACCCTCGGCGTTGAGGTTGGTCTTGCCACCGCACTCGACGGGCGCGGAGGCAGTCTCCGAGGCACCGGTGTTGCCGGAGCCGGTCGGAGTGTTGTTGTCACTGCCGCATGCACCGAGCAGCAGCGCGCTGGCCGCGACGAGGCCGAGCACGGCACCGTGCCGCTGGATCTTCACCTTGGTCCTCCACCTTGCGGAAGCATTAGCGAGTCGCGACGGGCGTCGCCGCTCGCTACGGAAGGTAGGTAGCCAGAGTGGACAACCCACCTAGACAAGGTGAACGAGAGGTGAACACAGGACGGGAAGTGACGGGTCACACGGCCGAAAGAGTGACTGCGTGACCTGGGCGTATGCGTTTTGTGACGGTCCGTTGACTACCGGGCGTACTGGACGTCGGCATCCCAAAGGGTGAAGCCGAGCTTCGTGTAGACGCGCACAGCCGCTGTGTTGTCGGACTCGACGTACAGCATGACTTCCTTGACGCCCTGTTCGCGCAGGTGACGCAGGCCCGCGAGGGTCAGCGCCTTGCCGAGACCGCCGCCCTGCCGGTCGGGGTCGACGCCCACGACGTAGACCTCACCCAGTTCGGGCGTGTGCACCTTGGTCCAGTGGAAGCCCGCCAGCCGGTCGTCCGCGTCGATCGCGAGCAGGAAGCCCCCGGCGTCGAACCAGTCCTCTTCTTCCTTGGCCTGGACGTCCTCGACCGACATCGCGCCCTGCTCGGGGTGCCAGTCGAACGCGCGGTGGTTCACGTACACCACCGCGGCCTCGTCCTGGCCCGGCACGAACGGCCGGATCGTGATGCCCTCGGGCAGCGTGGGCTGCGGCAGGTCGTTCTCGACGCGCAACCGCATCCGCAGCAGTTCGCGCACCTTGCGGAAGCCCAGCTTCTGCGCGAGCTTCTCGGCGTCCGGGTGACCGCCGTGCGCCCAGATCCGCAACGTCTCCTGCGGGAGCGCGTTGACCAGCGCCTCGCCCACGCCCTGATGGCGGTGCTTCGGGTGCACGGCCAGCTCGGCGACCTTGTTGCCCGCGGAGTCGCCGACCAGGTCGACGTGCGCGTACCCGGCGAGCTCGCCGTTCAGGTGCGCGAGCAGGTGCCTGCTCCCCGTCGCGCCGGGACGCATCCGCAGTCGCACGGCCTCGCCGACCGGTGCCACGCCATCGGTGCTCTCCGCGGCCTGCAACAGCCCCGTCACCTCGGCGGCCTGGTCGGCCGTCAGCTCCTCGAACCAGCTCAGTTGCGCCACACAGGCGAACCTACCGCGCGATCAAACGCTCATCCAGAACACGGGCGGAGTCGTCGATCTCCACCTCGGCGAGGTCGGGACGACGCGACGAGCCGGGACGCGGCGGGCGGACGAACTTGTAGCCCACGTTGCGGACCGTGCCGATGAGCGCCTCGTGCTCGGGGCCGAGCTTCGCGCGCAGACGTCGGACGTGGACGTCGACCGTGCGGGTGCCACCGAAGAAGTCGTAGCCCCAGACCTCCTGCAGCAGCTGCGCGCGGGTGAAGACCCGGCCCGCGTGCTGCGCGAGGTACTTGAGCAGCTCGAACTCCTTGTAGGTGAGGTCGAGCGGGCGGCCCTTGAGGCGCGCGGTGTAGGTGGCCTCGTCGATGACCAGGTCGCCGAGCTGGATCGCGCCGTCACCGCCGGGCTGCGCCGTGCCGCGGCGCGAGCGGACCAGCCGCAGGCGGGCGTCGACCTCGGCGGGGCCGGAGTTCGGCAGCAGGATCTCGTCGACGGACCAGTCGGAGTTGACCGCGACCAGACCGCCCTCGGTGACGACCGCCACGACGGGCACGTCCACGCCGGACGAGTCGAGCAGGCGGCACAGCGAGCGGGCGCCGACGAGGTCGGTGCGCGCGTCGATCAGGACGATGTCGTGGGGTCCGGCTTCGAGGAGCGCGGAGACCTCGGGACGCAGCGGGCGGACCGCGTGCGGCAGCAGAGCCAGCGCGGGAAGCACAGCCTCCGGGTCCGGGTCTGTCGTCAGCAGAAGCACGTCGATGCTCATCGCGGCGCCCTCCAAATCGGCCGTGGTCGGTCACCTGTGACCAGACCAGCGGCGTACGGTGACCGGGCCCCGTTGCCTGCGGATGACGGAGAGACTACCGGTGTCGGTCGAGAAAGTCCCAGGTCAAGAAGCCGTGCTCACATTTGTTTCCACAGGCGTCATCCCTGTTACATCGACGTCACACGACGGGGTGCCGTTGCACGGCGTCCACCACAAGAGTGAAAGCGACCTCGCTTTCGTTGTGGGGCACGGGTTCACGAACAACGTGCGCCGCCCGTACGTGGCCCGCGTTCTCGCCCGGCTGGCTCGGAACGCCGGCGTCGTCGCGCTCGACTTCCGCGGCCACGGACGGTCCGGCGGGCGTTCCACGGTCGGCGCCGACGAGGTCCACGACATCGAGGCGGGCGTGCGGCTCGCCCGCTCGCTCGGCTACTCGAAGATCGCCACGGTCGGGTTCTCGATGGGCGCGTCGATCGTGCTGCGGCACGCGGTGCTGGGGGAGACGAGGCCCGACGCGGTCGTGTCGGTGAGCGGCCCCGCCCGGTGGTGGTCGCGCGAGACCGCTCCCATGCGGCGGGTGCACTGGCTGCTGGAACAACCCCACGGCAAGCTCGCCGCGCGGGCGTTGGGGGTTCGGCTGGGCGACAGCTGGGTACAGCCGCCGGAGAGTCCGCTGGAGGTGGTCGGGCGCATCACACCGACCCCACTGCTGATCGTGCACGGTGACCTGGACCACTATTTCTCCGTGGACCACGCCAGGTCGCTGCACCGCGCGTCCTCCGGACATGCCGAGTTGTGGATCGAACCCGGCATGCGGCACGCCGAATCGGCCGCGACTCCAGACCTGGTAGACCGGATGGCGGCATGGATCGCCGTTAACGTCGAGGACGAGGAATGACTGCCCAGACCCCTGCACGGCCGCGAAAGAAGAAGTCCCGGCGCGGGAAGTTCCTCATCGTCACCCTGATCGTGCTCGCCGTGCTGCTGGTGGCGGCCGACTTCGCGCTCGCCGCGGCGGGTGAGTACCAGATCGCCCAGCGGATGCGGGAGAAGCTGCAGCTCAGCGAGGACCCGTCGGTGCGCATCAACGGGTTCCCGTTCGCGCTGCAGGCGTTGCGCGGCGACTACCAGCACGTGGAGATCCGCGCGTCCGGCGTGCCGGTCAAGGACGAGCAGCAGGGCGTCGACCTGCGCGACCTGGACGTCGAGGCCGACCTGCTGCACACCCGCGTGGAGCTCGCGGACCTGCTGGCCGGCAACGTCTCCAAGGCGACGATCGACACGGTGAAGGGCAGCGTGCGGATCAAGGCGCTGGACCTGAACCGGCTCGCGAACCAGGTGACGCCGTTCGACAAGCTCTCGATCGAGCCGGACAACCGCGTCGACGCGCCCGCGCAGCCGGACCCGGCGGCGCCCAAGACCACCGCGGCGATCAAGCTCTCCGGCGAGACGAATGTGGCCGGCAAGGTCGTGTCGCTCACCGCGTACGGGCAGATCGCGCTGGTCAGCGGTGCCATCCAGATCAACATCGACGACATCGAGCTGAACGACGCGTCGTTGAAGCAGATCATCCCGCAGCTGCGGCAGGCGCTCGCGATCAAGATCGACCCGGGCACGTTGCCGTTCGGCGCGGTGCCCACGGCCGTCGAGGTGGAGAGCGGTTCGTTCAAGCTGTCCGGCGAGATCGCGGATGTACCGTTGGTCCAGCGATGACAGGTGTGTGGGCGCTGCTGGGCGCGCTGGCCGTGGCCGGTGCGATCGGTGTGCTGCTCAAGGTCCGCGAGGGCCGCATCTCCTCCTCGAAGGCTTCCGTTCCCGACCTGCCCGCTCCCGTGCGCGACCTGCTCGTCGCGCCGGGGGTGACGCTGGTGCAGCTCTCCACGACGTTCTGCGCGCCGTGCCGGCACGCGAAGGTGATCCTGCGCGACCTGGCCGACCGCACGGACGGCCTCGCCCACGCCGAGCTCGACGTCACGAACCTCCCGGACGTGGCCGCGTCGCTGGGCGTCATGCGCACCCCCACGACGCTGGCCCTGCGCGCCGACGGCACCGAGCTGTTGCGAGTCGGTGGCGTGCCGAAACGGGACTCGTTGCTGGACGCGTTGCGCCCGCATTTGCCCTAATCCGGTCGGGTGAACCTGCGCTGTTCCATCAGTTGGACATACCTCCCGCACCGAGGGATTGAGGGCTACCCTCGCTGCCATGACCTTGCTGCTCACGAAGCGACGCGCGGTTGATCTGTGCCGCGTGCGCAGCAGCCTGTGTCGCACGACGAGCTGAACTGGGCTGCTTGACGCCCATCAGCTACCTCTGCCGGACTGAATCCCCTCGTCCGTTTGCCCGGAGGTCGTCGTGCCCAAAGACTCCCCTGTAGACCCGCGCGGACCGCGCTTCTCCGCCTGGATGACCACCGTCATCCTCGCGACCGTGTTGCTCACCGGCTGGTGGCGCCTGCTCGCCGCCCAGACGGTGCTCTTCGCGATGTGCGCGTTCATCTCGCTGAAGTTGAACCCGTGGGGTCACGTCTACCGCTACGCGATCCAGCCCCGCCTGACCCCGACCACCGAACGCGAGGAAGCCGCTCCGTTGCGGTTCGCGCAAGGAGTCGGCTTCGTCTTCGCTCTGATCGGCACCCTCGGTTACGCCACGGGCCTCACCACGCTCGGCATGGTGGCAACCGGCTTCGCACTGGTCGCGGCTCTGCTGAACGCCGCGCTCGGCCTGTGCCTCGGGTGCGAGATGTACCTCGTGCTGCGCAGGTACGTGCCTGCCCTCGCTCGACCGCAATAACTACCAACAGGAGCTATTTCCCATGAGCCGTGAGAACGTGCTGGTCTCGGCCGCCTGGTCCGAGGAGAACCTCCAGGCGCCGGGCGTCGTGTTCGCGGAGGTCGACGAGGACACCACCGCGTACGAGGGCGGCCACATCCCCGGTGCCGTCCGCATCGACTGGAAGACGGAGTTGCAGGACCCGGTCCGCCGCGACTTCATCGACCGCGAGGGCTTCGAGAAGCTGCTCTCGGCCAAGGGCATCTCCAACGACGACACCGTCATCCTCTACGGCGGCAACAACAACTGGTTCGCGGCCTACGCGTACTGGTACTTCAAGCTCTACGGCCACACCAACGTGAAGCTCCTCGACGGTGGCCGCAAGAAGTGGGAGCTCGACGGCCGCCCGCTGGACAAGGAAGAGGTCGTCCGTTCCGCGACCTCCTACTCCGCCCAGGAGCAGGACCTGTCGATCCGCGCGTTCCGCGACGAGGTCGTCGACGCCATCGGCAACAAGAACCTCGTCGACGTGCGCTCCCCCGACGAGTTCTCCGGCAAGCTGCTCGCCCCGGCCCACCTCCCGCAGGAGCAGGCGCAGCGCGGCGGCCACATCCCGTCCGCCGTCAACGTCCCGTGGTCCAAGGCGGCCAACGAGGACGGCACCTTCAAGTCGGACGACGAGCTGCGCGCCCTCTACGCCGAGGCGGGCTTCGACGGCAGCCGCAAGACCATCGCGTACTGCCGCATCGGCGAGCGCTCCTCGCACACCTGGTTCGCCCTGCGCGAGCTGCTCGGCCACGAAGACGTCAAGAACTACGACGGTTCTTGGACGGAGTACGGCTCGCTGATCGGCGTGCCGATCGAGCTCGGTTCCGGCAAGGAGGCCTGATCATCATGACCAACGGCTGCGGCGCCCCCGCACAGGGCGGCACGATCGAGGCCTCCACGACGGAGACCGTCCTCGAAGGCAAGGTCGTCGCCGACGGCACCCCCGTCGGCGGCGCGTTCGTCCGCCTCCTGGACTCCACCGGCGAGTTCACCGCCGAGGTCGTCACCTCGCCGGAGGGCGACTTCCGCTTCTTCGCGGCACCGGGCAGCTGGACCGTCCGCGCGCTGCACCGCACGGGCAACGGGCAGGCCGACGTGTCGGCCTCGGGCCCCGGCGTGCACGCGGTGGAGATCGCGGTCGCCTAGACCTGATCGGTATGGCGAAGGCCCCGGCGGTGACTCACCGCCGGGGCCTTCCCCGTGCGGGGCCGGGAGCGAGGGGCCTGCTGGGCTGTGGGTGCGTGTCCGGAGGTGGCAACGGCAACGTCTGATCGGCAGCGATGCCGAAGGCGAGCCGTCCTTCCTCGAAGAGTCTGGGTGGGGTGGCTTCGTCACGAGTCGTGCCATAGCTCTTGCTGCATCAGAGGAGGGGTGTCAAAC